>CACZRH010000050.1 GCA_902783455.1 uncultured Lachnospiraceae bacterium
TGTGCGCTCTTCTTTTTTAAATACTTCATACCAAAACGTTATCTTTCAGAATTTCACATTAAATATGTTCAAATACCGGATTTTCTTAGTTTTCCTCAAACTTTATATCGTTACTTGAAATGAATTACGAGTTTTCCCTCACCCGCGGATCAATTGCGGCATGCACGATGTCCGTGATGGCACTTACCACCACAATCAAAAATGCAATCAGCATTACAATTGCTTCCACCACCGGATAATCCCGGACGGAAATCGCGGAAAGCAGACTTCTGCCAAGTCCCGGAATGCCGAAGGTCTGCTCAATTACAATCCCCGATGCAATCATATCGGCAAACAGCATTCCGACAAAGGTAATCGTCGGCATGATTGCATTTTTCAAAACATATTTGTAGAGAAGCCCCGTCGTATTATTTCCCTTTGAATACACAGTCTTCGCATAATCCTTCTTCGCCTCTTCGAGAATATTCGTGCGCAGCAGCTTGATGCACATCGCCGTCTTCGGCAGTGCCAGTGCAATTGCAGGACAAATCATATACCCTAAAAATCGCCCGAAATTCACATCATATCCGACATAGGCTCCCGGTGAAAACAGTTTTAATACCAGTCCGAAAATAAAGGTTAATAACAATCCGAGCAAAAATGGCGGAAATGCCATAAAAATCTGATTAATTACGGTAATCACACGATCCGCCGGTCCGCCCGTATGCTTTGCCGTATACACTCCGACCGGAATGGAAATGCCGATTACAATCAAAATCGCCAGCACCGACATCGTACCGTTAATAATCAGTTTTCCGCCAAGCAGCTTGGAAACCGGCATGGAATACGCATAGGATGTGCCGAAATCACCTTTCGGAATGCCGGAAATCCACTTGTAATAGCGAACCATAAAAGGCTGGTTTAATCCGAGTTCTTCCCGAAGTGCTTCCACCTTCTCCGGAGTCGCATGGGTTCCGAGTTTTGACACTGCCGGATCCCCCGGAATTACGCTGAACAAAAAGAACACAACAAAAGAGACCGCAAGCAGGGTCAGTACAAGCGATATGAACTTCTTCACTATATACCTTCCCATAGCGGTCTCCTGTTATCTTGATTTTTGTCTAATTTTGTCTTATCTTTTTTTGATCTTTTTCTTAAGCTTTATTTCTTATCTCTATTTCATTTTTTCTTTTTTTGATTACAGTTTTTTGGTACAGTACACTCCGTTTTTTTATTCCGTATTGGACAATTCCTTTAAAACTGTATACTCTTAATTTGCCGGCCGAATCTTCGCGACATCAATTACGTACACGGGATAGAATGTATAACCGGTATAATTTTTATTGAGTGCTACAAACTCGGGCAAATCCTGAATGTACACGTTCGCGGCATCGTCGCTGAGCATTTTCAGACACTCCTTAAACTGCTCGGTCTGTGCTGCGGCATCGCGATTTTCAAATGCTTCGTTGTAAAGCTTGTCATAGGATGCATTGTTGTAATTGGTAAAATTGTTGCCGGCATCGGATACAAATCTTGCAAGCATTGCGGAAGCCGTAAGCTGTGCGGCGTCTACACCGATTACCGTTGCATCGTAGTTTCTGCCGATATAGGTATCGCTAAGCCATGTATCCCAGTCAACCTGCTTGATGTTTGCGGTAATTCCGACTTCTGCAAGCTGCTCTTTTATTACCGTTGCGGTATCGACATGCTGCGTATAGTTGGAAGGAACCGTAACTTCAAAGGAAAATCCGTCCTCATATCCGGCTTTCTTCAAAAGTTCCTTTGCTTTCTCCACATCATGCGGATAAGCATCTGCGAGGGATTCGTCATAATACTTGCGGAAATTCGGATACATACTGCTTCCGATTTTC
The DNA here is from genome assembly GCA_902783455.1 of uncultured Lachnospiraceae bacterium. Lineage (GTDB taxonomy): Bacteria > Bacillota > Clostridia > Lachnospirales > Lachnospiraceae > UBA3766. The sequence goes on from CACZRH010000050.1 coordinate 1,851, forward strand.
ACGCCCTCTCCGTCTGATACGAAGCCGAGAATCGCATCTTTGTCAACTGCATAGCACATTGCCTTTCTTACATCTTCGTTTGCAAAAGGCTCATACGCCTGATTTAAGTAAAGTGCCTGTACTAAATTCATTGTACCGGACAATACTTCGAATTTCTCCGTATTGACCTGGATTTTAATTGCATTGGTCAAATGCGCCATCATATCAATGGAGCCGCCTTCAAGTTCCATGGGAATCGTATCGGTATTTGCGCAGATTTTAAAATTCACGTTCTGAATATACGCCTTCTCTCCCCAGTAGGAATCATTTGCAACAAACGTTACGCTTTCTAACGGAAGTCTGGACACATACTTATACGGTCCGGTTCCGATTGCTTCTGCGGCAGGATTCGCGTTGTGCTCCGGAATAATCGCTGCGGATACGCCTGCTATATTTGCTAAAAAATCGTTGTCGGCATCTTTCAGCGTAACAGCAACATGACTTTCATCCGTTTTTTCTACCGATGCAATATTTAAAAACGCCGGTATCATCGGATTTCCTCCATCAATATCGGCGCATTTTTTCAGGGAATACACTACATCATCCGCCGTTACGATGGTATCATCGTGGAACTTCACTCCTTCACGAATTGTGAAGGTGTAGGTCAAACCGTCTTCACTGACATTGATTTCACTTGCTACGGCGGGAACGATATTTCCATCGGCGTCGGGTTTTACCAATCCCTCAAACACATTGAAGAATATTTCTTTGGTTCCTGCCGCCACCATGTTGTGGGGGTCAAGAGTTTCTTCAATGTCCTGCGGAATACCGATGGTAATGGAGTCGGATTTCCCTTTCTTGTCGCCTGTGCATCCGCACAGTGCAACAGCAAGTGAAAGAACGCCAAGGAGGATGGCCAACCCTTTGGTCATACTCTTTTTCATAATTCTTTCTTCCTTTCTCACATAAAGTATTCTTGGATATGAAATTGTATATTCGGGCTGTTTTGTTTGCCCGTGCATGATCTGCACTACTATTATAATAACGAATGCAGGTCTTTGCAATAAAAGAATCGGGAAAAATCCCGATTCTTTATCGCCTTATAATTAGTTCAGTATTTTCTTTAACTCATCCATGAAGGTATTGACATCCTTGAATTCACGATATACGGATGCAAATCTTACATAAGCAACGGGATCCAAATCCTTTAACTTATTCATGATGCTCTCTCCGATTACCGCGCTGGGAAGCTCACGCTCTTCTCTGGAATAAATCTCTGTTTCCACTTCATCCACAAGCCTTGCAATCTGCTCGGCAGATACGGGACGTTTGTGGCAGGCTCTTAAAACACCGGCTTCGATTTTTGCCCGGTCAAAAGCTTCACGATTCAAATCCTTCTTGATGATGATTAAGGGGATGGTCTCCACTTTCTCATATGTCGTGAAACGCTTTCCGCATTCATCACATGCACGGCGGCGGCGAATGGAGTTATTTTCCTCCGCGGGTCTGGAATCGATTACGCGTGTGTTCTCGTGGCCACAATAAGGACATTTCATAGTCGTTCTCCTTAAGCTTTAATGAAAATCCCACCTTCGGGATTAACTTATGATCTCTTCTTTAAGAAATCCGGAACGGCTATGGATTTCTGTTGTACATTACTGCGAAGTTCAGAGGTTTTCTGCTGAGGTCTCTGAACAGGTGTAGGTATCGGAGCGGGTGCAGGCTGCTGAACCTGAGGCTGTGCCTGGGGAACACCCTGAAGCGGTCTGGTAATCGTCGAGTTTCCGGTAACCGGTCTGTTCTGGGAATAACCGGAAGCCATTGCCGAAGAATGTGCATAGGAAGGAACCGAATATCTGGATCCCTGAACCGGCTTGGAATAAAGACCGGTAGCAATTACGGTAACCTTGCAGGTATCAGGTTCTGCATCGGAATACATCGCACCGAGAATGATATTAACCTGTTCGCCTGTAATATCCGTAATGTAGCTGGATGCAACATTTGTATCAAATAAGGAGATATCACCGGAGATATTGATGATAACATCGGTAGCTCCGTCGATCGTGGTTTCGAGTAAGGGACTTTCAACTGCCATTCTGACTGCATCAAGCGCTTTGTCTTCGCCCTTTCCGCTACCGATACCGATATGAGCAATGCCCTTATCCAGCATGACGGTCTGAACATCTGCAAAGTCAAGGTTGATGATTGCAGGCAGGTTGATTAAATCGGTAATACCGGATACGGACTGCTGTAAAACCTCATCCGCTTTCTTTAATGCTTCCGGCATCGTTGTCTTCTTATCACAGATTTCCAATAATTTATCGTTCGGGATCACAATCAGAGTATCTACATGCTCTTTTAAACGTTCGATTCCGGCTTCTGCATTGTTCATACGGGTCTTCGCTTCGAACTTGAAGGGCTTCGTTACAACACCGACGGTAAGGATTCCCATATTCTTGGAAATCTCCGCTACAACAGGTGCAGCACCGGTTCCGGTTCCGCCGCCCATACCGCAGGTTACGAATACCATGTCAGCGCCCTGCAATGCATCTCCGATTTCTTCTTTGTTCTCTTCTGCTGCAGCCTGTCCAACCTCGGGCTTTGCTCCTGCTCCAAGACCCTTCGTGAGCTTTTCGCCAATCTGGATAAGCTTGGGGGCTTTACAATTCTTCAATGCCTGGCTGTCGGAATTGACACCGACAAATTCCACTCCTCCGACATTGTCATCAATCATTCTGTTTACGGCATTGTTTCCTGCGCCGCCGACACCGACAACAATAATCTTTGCCGCTGAATTCTCATCATTTGCTCTGATCTCGATCAAGGCTTTATCCTCCTAATATCCCTCTTTACTTGCATTTATCGTTTCGGTCAATAATTCGTTGACCGTACAATACAATTTGACGAAAAACACAAAATATGCTATCTGTTTTTAATAAAATATCAATATCCTATAATCCTATATAATCATATAATCATTTAAAAGAATATGCAAGTTTTTTTATAAGATTTACATAAAATTTTGACACAAGGTGACGGGGTTGTTGTGTCATTTTCGCAGCACTTCATTAATTTTTGCTCCGCCACTACTCATCGATCTCGAAGCTGGTTCTCGGGTTTGCCACCGTGAAACTTTCCATGTGAAGCTTTCCTTTAAAGCCCATCGGATTTGCTTTTTCCAGAATGGCCGACAGATGCGTTACCCGCTCGTCCAGATAATCCCCGTTTCCGAGCGCTACGCGGATATCTCCAAAGTACAGGGTAATATCGCCCATGTAATCAAAATAGATTTTATCCGCATCCAGTTTATTCTTATTTAACAGCTGCGTAATACTTAAGATTTCCTTAAAAATTCTCGGATCATCAACCGGAAGGGGTTCATGCAGAATCACGTGATCGAAGTCTAACCCTGAAATTTCGGGGATTCCCGGAACCACATCCTTGGAGCTTTCCACGACAATCCCGTCTTTATCAAAATACATCCGGTTCTCCAGATACATTACATATCCCGCAACCGCCTTTTCATAAACGATGATTTTGATGCTGGTACGGTCTTCAATCACAACATCCATATGCTCGACAAACGGAATGTTTTCGATTTTTTTCGCCTTCAATTTATATTTCAGATACAGGGAATTTTCGCTGAATTTATCGGTAATTACCATGTTGCGGATCTGATCCTGCGTATAATGGGTGCTTCCCTCAACACGGACGTTTCGGATTTTGAATCCGTCTATGAGAAAAAATGCCCCCCCGGCAAGCAGCAAAACAATGACGGCTACTGCAGTAATCCGGATTTTCTGAATGACACTCAAGCCCTCCATCGGTGTTTTGGGCTTGCCAAATTCTACCCTCTGAACTTTCCCTGTGAACGGGGTGATTTTTCCGGTATTCCCGGTTCTTGGCATTTTACCTGTCGACCCACTATGCGGCATTTTGCCAGTCGACCCACTGTGAGACATTCTGCCCGTATTCCCTGTTGATCCGCTCCGAGGCATCTTCCCGGTATTCTTCTTTTTCGATTGCTTCCCTTTGATGCGCATACGCTCACCTACCGCCGGTCAATTTGTATGGTCCGTCCTACGGCCAGAGCTATCCCTATTTCCGCCAAAAACAGCAGCACCGACGTACCGCCGGCGGAGATAAACGGCAGGGAAACGCCGGTATTCGGAACCGAGTTCGTTACTACCGCGATATTTAAAACAACCTGAATTGAAAAATGGCAAAGGATTCCGATGACAAGCATCGCATTGAATAAATCCCTTGTATTTCCCGCGATTACAAAGAGTCTGTGAATTAAAAGTCCGAACAAAAAGATAATGCAGGCCGCGCCGAAAATACCGAGTTCCTCGCAAACGATGGAGAAAATCATATCGTTCTGCGCCTCTGAAATATCGCCGATTTTTACAACGCTCTCACCGAGTCCTTTTCCGAACAGACCACCGGAGCCGATTGCATAAAGTGCCTGCAGCACCTGGAAACCTTCATCCGCACTGTATTTCTCGGGATGAAGCCACGCAAGTACACGACCGAATCGGAAAGAAATGGATGTTGCCTCGCCCTGACTGAAATGATCCAACAGAACAATTCCACCGATTGCCAAAGCCGCCAATGCAATAACAGCCGCCCAAATAATGTATATTTTTTTCCGATCTTTCGCCACAATCGTAATCATTAAAACCGGAATCAGCATTACAATTAATGCGGAACTCATGTTTTTGCTGACAAAATAGATGAAAATACCGAGAGCCCCAAGCGGAAGTAACGGAAGCATCAGTCCGGGCCAGGTATCCATATTCTTCTGTTTTCTGGTAATGACTCTGGCATAGTACATAATAACAAGTAGCTTTACCAGCTCCACCGGCTCAAACTGCGGCAAGGGCCCCAATTTTACCCATCTGGTTGCACCGTGTGAGGAAATATGGATTCCCGGAACCAGCAGCAAAGCCATCGCAAGAAAGGCTGCCGCAATAAAAATCCAGCTCGGAATCTTTCTATAAACAACGGGTGGGATAAAAATCAGCACCGTCATCAGCACGAATCCCAGCGCAGATGCCAGACCCTGTTTATTTAAGAAATACATGGAATTTCCGAATTTTAAATTCGCCTGATATGCGCTAGCCGAATAAATCATAATAAAGCCGAAGCATACCAAAAGTACGACTACAGCAAGAAGAGTGAAGTCAAAATAAGACTTCTTCCCCGCATCCCTGTTATTATATTTATTTCGAATCCGATCTAACGCTCTCAATTGTCGCTCCTAATTCTTCTCTCTTATCGCCGAAACTGTATCCACTCATTTACAAATCCCGTTACAGCCCGTCATTCTCTAATTCCGGGCAGTTCTCTGACAAGTTCCTTAAAAATCGTACCGCGCTCTTCATAATTCTTAAACATGCCCCAGCTTGCGCATGCAGGCGAAAGTAATACCGCATCGCCGTCTACCGCCAGTTCTGCGCATTTCAAAACGGCCTCTTCCAAGCTCTCCACGCGGTAAATATTCGTAAATCCGTGGGATTTTGCGCAGGCTTCGATTTTATCCGCCGTCTGCCCGAGCAAAACGAGCGCCTTTACCTTCGTACCGAAGCTCTCAATCCACTCGTCATACGTGCTTTCCTTATCATAGCCACCACCGATTAACACGGTCGGACGGTTCATCGCAAGAACCGCCTTAATTGCGGCATCAGGGTTCGTCCCCTTCGAATCGTTGTAATACTCCACTCCGTTTACGGTTTCCACATACTCGATTCTGTGCTCCACCGCTTTGAAATTACGAACCGTTTCAAGAATCCGCTCCATCGGGATATGAATGGCATCCGCCATTAAAATAGCCGCCATAACATTTTCCACGTTGTGCATACCGAGAAGACGCATTTCGTGAATGTTCATAAGCTTCTCTTCTGCGCCGTCCCTTGCGATATAAATGCATTCATCCTTATAAAAACATCCGTTATCGACTTTTTGTACGGATGAGAAAAATCTCACCCCGCACTTCATTCCGCCGATGGTTGCGGGATTATCGTCATTTTTTTCCACGGTTCTTTTGCCGGATATTTTTTCACCGAAGGCACGAAGCACTTCATCTTCATAATTTAATACGCAGACATCCTCTGCGGTCTGATTCAGGGTAATGTCTTCCTTTGCCTGAATGTAATTTTCCATGGTATGGTGCCGGTTTAAATGGTCCGGCGTAATATTCAGAATTGCGGAAACAATCGGATGAAATTCATGAATCGTCTCTAACTGAAAGCTGGAAATCTCCGCAACCGTGATATCTTCCGGTCTGGTTGCAAGCGCAATTCCCGTATAGGGAATACCGATATTTCCGACCACATATGCAGTTCCGTGATGCGCTTTATTCGGATTGACATCTTCCTCCGGAATCTGATGCGCACGCTTTTCATCAAAAGAATGCAGATAATCCTTGCAGATTTGTCCGACTAACGCTGTCGTCGTGGTCTTTCCGTTCGTTCCGGTAATGGCAATCAGCCTTCCCTGCGCTACCGAATAAGCCAGTTCGATTTCGCCCGTAACATAATATCCTCTTTCCCGAAGCTCCAGCGCAAGTCCGGTATCGGTCGGCACGCCCGGGCTTAACACAACAAGGTCCAGCGAGGATTTTACCGCCTCCGGGAGCTCCCCGATGATCACATTCGCCTTATCCTTCTCACAGGTCTTTTCACGAACATCATGTATATTCAGATTCGTGTTGGAATCATAAAGAATCGGGTTCGCACCCGCATTAAGCAACAAATCATAAGCTGCAACGCCGCTGATTCCCGCCCCGATAATCAAAGCTGTTTTCCCCTTATAATCCATCAAAATCTCCTTCTCATTCTGCAGTCATTTTTTAAATAATTGTTTCTGCATTCATTTTAAATAATTATTTTCGTAATCATTTTTTCTATACCAATTTCCTGCAAAATTCCTGCATTTTTCTGTTCCCTAGACCCCCAGAAGCGCTATACAGCACAAAACCACCGTCACGATCGTAAACGCGGTAACCACCTTGGTTTCCGGATATCCGCATTTTTCAAAGTGATGATGGATGGGTGCCATTTTGAAAATTCTCTTACCGTGGGTCAGTTTAAAATAGCTGACCTGCAGGATTACACTCAAAACTTCCGCAAGATAGATAAATGCGATAATCGGAATAAATAAAGGCATTTTCAAAAGATACGCTTCCGCTGCCACGAAGCCGCCGAGTGCAAGCGATCCGGTATCGCCCATAAATACTTTTGCCGGATGGGAATTGTAAAATAAAAATCCCAAAAGTCCACCGAGCAGTGCCGCTGCGGGAATTTCCACGCCGCCTCCCTTCATCAGGGAAACGATTGCAAAAAATACTGCAATCACGCTCGTTACCTTACTTGCCAGGCCATCCAGACCGTCGGTAAAATTGGATCCGTTATCGGTTCCGAGAACCACAAAGAATAAAAGCGGAATGGAAAGATACGGCATGTTTTCCATCACGATTTCCTTTCCACCCGAGAAAGGAATAATCATATTGTAGCAGCTGCGGTCAAAGAAATACAAATATGCCGCAAAAGCGCCTGTGATCAGGATCTGCAGTCCCATCTTCTGCCATGCGCGAAGGCCCATGGACCGCTTTAACACAACCTTGATAAAATCATCCGCAAATCCGACCAGTCCGAATCCTACGCTTAGAAAAAGGATCGGAAGAATTTTATCAGAAGTCTTTACGAATACAAGACTTCCGACTAAAAGTCCCAAAAGAATCAGAACTCCGCCCATGGTCGGCGTTCCGTTCTTCTTTAAATGTGTTTCCGGACCCTCATTACGTATCGTCTGGCCGATTTTTAACCGAAGTAAAAGCGGAATCACAACAGGACCGAGTCCCGTGGATAATACAAATGCAATTGTAAGTGCCAATACCGTGTAAAGCATGTGCTACTCCTTAATGCCTGGAATCATAATTCTGAATTGTACTAGCCGGTGTGCCGTCCGGATTCGTTAATGCTCCGGTTCCCTCCTGCGTGGTGGTCTCATTTTCTTCTGTTCCTGTTGTTGCGGGCATTGCCGTAAAATCAGGCAAATCGGAAGACGGCGAAATCGGATAACCTGTCTCAGGATCTAAGAACTCTCCCGTTTCGGGATCGATTGCATATCCGGTTTCCTTGTCAATCTGGATGTCACGTTCTTCCTGTACTACGGAGAAGCCGCTGTCATCCGTTGTTTCATCATGCGGAATAGGACGGTAAATCGCTTCGTTGTAAAGGCCTTTGGAAATCAGATCCTCTTTTTCCGCATCCGTTAACTCTTCTGTCATGAAAATATTCATGTAAGGCAATACTTCCGTTAAAATATCTTTTGTCATTGTGCAGGCAAGTGCGGTACCACCCTGCTGGTCGGGAAGATTCGGTCTGTCCAAAACGACATAAACGATAATCTTCGGGTCTTCTGCCGGCGCATATCCCATAAAGGAAGTTACGTAATCGTGCTTATCACGCGGGAAGGTCTCGGCCGTTCCGGTCTTTCCGCCGATTGCATATCCTGCAGGACGGGCTTTTTTACCGGTACCGGAGGATACAACGGCATTACAGTAGCTGACGATTTTTTCGGAAGTGGAATTGGAAACCGTCTGCTTTAATACGCAGGGCTCAATATTTTTCACGACCGCACCGTTACCGTCAAGAATCTGGCTTACCATATGCGGCTGATAATAATATCCGCCGTTGATAATGGAGTTAAATGCCGCCACCATCTCAATCATCGTAACCGAAAATCCCTGCCCGAACGTAGATGTTGCAAGTTCGGTAGGACCCATCGTATTTTCATTAAATACCAGCGTGTTGGTCTTTGCCTCGCCGGCAAGATCGATGTTGGTTTTATATCCGAAATTATATCTTCTGAAATAGTCTAGATACGTTGAGGTTCCGATCTGCATACCCATTCTCATGAGGGCTACGTTACAGGACTGCGCAATCGCATTTTCAACGGTCATCTGTCCGTCACCGAAACGGTTATGGCACTTAATCTTAAATCCGCCGACCTCAAGGCTACCTCCGCAGAAGTAAACCTCTTCTCCTGTCATTTTTCCGGAATCCAGTCCGCAGGCAACGGTAAACGGCTTTGCAACAGATCCCGGCTCATAAGTGGACTGAATGCAGAAATTACTCCAGCGAAGCGCTCTCGCGTAATCATCAACATCAGCATCCGTTACAAGTTCCTGCACCGGCTGAATCATCGGATTTCCGTAATCATCGACCTGACCGGTAACACCACCCTCGATTCCCTGAACGGTTTCATTCGCACCGGGAACGTTTGTGCCGACTCCCTGGATAATACCATTTGCCGCCTGAATGGTTCCGGCCTGTGTAATGGTTGTCTGGGTGTTATCCGTCTGATTTGTATCGTTTTGAACATTTTGGTCTGTATTATTTGTATTTGCCGTTCCATTGTCCGGCACGGTCAAACTTCCGGTTGTTACACCTGCAGCCTCTCTTTTCGCGATCTCCTGCTCGATTAATTTTTCCTTAATCTTTGCCAGTTCTTCGGGCGTATAATAGGAGGATGCTTTTCGTTCATCATTTAAGTCAAACGTCGGATAGCTTGCCATTGCAAGAATATTTCCGGTATCGCATTCCATTACGATGACACCGGTATTGTTACTTCCGAGGCCCTCTCTCGCATTATCGCGAAGAGATTCGTTTAAGGCGATCATTTTTTCTTCCACGATTCTCTGAATATTCGCATCAATGGTGGTTACCAGGGTTTTACCATCCACCGCGGGAATCGTGGTCTTTTCCATATTGGAATCCTCGTTCAGATATCCGAACTGTCTTCCGTCCGTTCCGTTTAAGGTGCTGTTATAATACTGCTCCAGTCCGTAGGATCCTTCATTACCGTCATTCGTGAATCCGATGACGTCCGCCGCCATTGACCCATTCGGATAACTGCGGATATATTCTTCATCAAACGCCACGCCGTAAATATTATTCGCCTCTTTATTCTCTTTGGCGCTTTTTACCATCTCGTTAAACTTTTCCACTTCCTCATAGGAAACCCTTTTCGCTACGAGCTTGTATGTGTTATCGGGATTTGCGCGCATAAAAGCAACGAGGTCGCTTGAACTTGCTCCGAAGCAGGTTGCCAGTGCGTCCGCCGTTGCCTGATATAATCCCTCGTTGTTATCACGATTGATGTAATATGTAATATCTTTTGTACTTAATTTAACATTATAAACTTTTTCGCAGGTTGCCAGCGTGGTACCCTTGCAGTCAAGAATCGAACCACGCTTGTAAGGCAGAACCACGCTGTCGTATCCGGAAAGCTGGGACAGAACTTTTTTCTCGTATTCTGCACCGCTTTTTTTATTGATGTAAATAATTCGTCCGACAAGGGCAGCAAGGGCGGCCATCACGAGTATCACGAAGACCAATAACTGTTTTCTCATCTGTAAACTGAACAGTCCGCTGCTGTTTTTTTCGCTCATTTTATCCCTTATCTTAACTCATGCAACCCCGGATCAGAAAAATCCACTCCGGGGTTTTCATTTTCACACTTTACTTTTTCTAAAAAACTGTTGTTTACCGGATATCCTGATATTGTCTGACATAGTCATCCAGTTCACCGGTGTAAGTAATAATCTGACCTTCTGCCGCATAATGCATGCCGAGCTCTTCGGTTGCAATTCTCTTTACTTCCAGCGGGTCCACCGAATTGATGATTCTGTCATAAGTCGCATCATTGTCCGCTTTCATGGTAACATATTTATTCTCCAGTTTGGAGACATTGTTAACGCTCTCTTTCAGATTTTCCTGCGCACGAATCATCATGATCGCCGAAACGGATACTGCCAGGAATGCAACACATAAAAACAGAACATAAGGCAGATTCATATGCTTTGCTCTTTGCTGATTCTTGCGAATCACAGGATCCACCTCACTAAGAGGCTGCTCCATACGAAGTCTGTATTCATGATATTTTTCAGCAGTATTACCATAATTATACTGGTTTCTTCTCGATTGTGCCATAATTTTCTCCTTTCTCTTCCCCGTTTCTCACAAAAACTCTGAGTTTCGCCGATTTTGCTCTGGGATTTTCCTCTGTTTCCTCTTCTCCCGGGAGAATCGGCTTTCTGGTAAGCGTTTCTCCCAAGGGTTTTCTTCCGCAGGTGCACACCGGAAAACTCGGTGGGCAAATGCACGGATTCATTGCTTCCTTAAAAACATTTTTTACGATTCTGTCTTCCAGCGAGTGGAA
>CACZRH010000051.1 GCA_902783455.1 uncultured Lachnospiraceae bacterium
ATGGGAGCAGCGCCATGATGTACACCCTGGGTAACGGGGCACATATTCTTGACTTCTGTTGAGTAAATCATATGATCCTCCTTTATATATTTTTTTCTTGCATATCAAGTTACATACCCATAATGAAAAATCGTGGAAATCACATTTTTCGTTAATTCTGTAACGTAACTATTTTACCAAATGAATGTGCAAAATAACAGAGCATAATCAAGAAATTTACAAAAAATTCAAAACTACGTCTCCCGGGTTCGTTTTGCCAGCAGTTCCAGATTTTCTCTGGCTTTCTTGGAAATATCCTTTCTGCTTTCGGGATTGGTATAGGTCAGAAAATCAAGCCTTGAGAAACCGAGTTCCTTCAGTTTTTCCCCGTTTTGTCTTGCCTCCTCTCCGCTTTGATGCAAAAACGGAATTGTCGGAACGCGGACCACAATTTTTTCCTCTCCGACCTTTTCCTTTAAATAAAGCAGATTTTCATAAAAACGGTCATAATCCCCTCCCGTATATTTCACATACCGTTCCCTGTCCATATCCTTTGTATCAATCAGATATTCGTCGATATAAGGGATGACGTCATCGAGATGTTTTCTCGGAACATTCAGGGAACTTTCCAGAAAAAAATTCCAGCCAAGCGGCTTATATTTTTCCATAAAATCCGCCAGAAATTCACTTTGCAAAAGTGGTTCTCCACCGCCGAACATTAATCCGCCGCCGGTTGTCAGATAATAAAGACTGTCTATTTTTACCGCTTCATACAACTCTTCCTTTGTAAACAGTTTCCCGCCGACCGAACCGTCCCATGATCCCGGATTGATACAAAAACGGCAACGAAGCGGACATCCCATACCGCATATGAGTGTCGTTACCCCGTTACCGTCCGTTGTCATTCGGAGTCTGTCGATGGCAAGAACCGAAAATTTAGATTCTTCCATGCTTTTCTCTTTTCGATTATTCTTACTTTGAAATTTTGACTTCCAAACCCTTTTGGTTATCTTCTCCTGCTTTCTCAGAAGTTTCTTCGGAAACTTCCTCGGAATCCTCTTCCGGAATATATACAACATCTCCGGCAAGTGCTTCAATTTCTTCCGAGCCGCACTCCGAACCGCCTTCTGGATATGCTTCCTCCACCTCTCCGTCCAGGACCTCCGAACCGTCGTCTATATCCGGATTAACACCTGATGGTTCTCCTTCTATGGGACCGGGATCCACATAAGTAACATCCCCGTCCAAAGACTCTGCCGCTCCGCCGAGCTGTTGCTGCGTCCCGATTCCGAAAAAATCCATAACCGGATCGATTACGTAATTCTGAACGGGATTGGTACATCCGGTCATGGTTGCCGCCACACCGATTCCGATTCCGGCAAGTACAACCTGTTTTCCAAGATTTCTTCTAAGCTCCAGCTCTCTTTCCAGATAGCGGACCTCGGCTTCACATTTCGGGCAGGTTCCCTTGCATTCTCCCTGATGAGTGCATTCGCTGACAGCATATTCAATATCATTATTCAGCGCAATCTGTTTTCTGATTTCCTTTAATGCCTTACATTTTTCTTTTCCCTTCAAAATATGCCGCCTCCCTTCTTGCCGTTCTGTTTCGAATTACCGGTATCATTTTTCTGATTGGATTCTTTTTCGGAATCCTCTTCCTCTAGGCCGTTTTTATCGATATCCTCTTCCTCCAGGCTGCTTTCATCGATGGCAGGCTCTGTCTTTTTATTCTTATTTTCTCCCTTATGAAGTTTGAAATAGTCATCAGGATAAAGTTTAAATTCCGCATACTCGGGATTGTTGAAATAATCCTGCAGCTCTTCATAATCATCCATCCAGTCCGGAACATCCGAATCGTTGTTGGAATCCTTATTATTCTCTTTTTCCTTCTTTGCTTTTTCTACAAACTCATCAAATTCTTCTTTCTTTTCTTCGATTGTCTTTTCATCCCAGTCATAATTCGGATATTTGGCGCGAATTTCATCCTCTTCCTTTTCTCCGAGATCGTAATCAACCTTCGTCCAGCCGCCGACCAAATCGGAATACTGAGTATCATCCCGAAGTCTTGTGGCATTTCCTGTATTGGCAAGCGACGGATCTTTTAATTTATCTTCAAATTCTCCGTATTTTAAAGTAATGGTCATCCATCCTCTGGCAAGAATGTCATCCTTGTACATATAATGCATTCCCACTTCCAGACCGAGCGGAGTGAAAAACATAATATTATTTTCCTTGCTTTTCAGATACTGCAAAACTTCCTTATCGCTCAGCGGATCCAGTGCCGTATTGCTTCCGTTCTGGGTTAAGCATCTTTCCCGGAATTCCTTTGCAAAAGCTTCATCCATATCGATAATTTCGTCATTTTCAATAATCTCGCCTTTTTCCAGATCGATATTGATGGCATAGATGTAAGAATCCAGGTTATTCCAGTAATCGTCCGTATGAACCACGCAATCCAAAAGAATACTCATCTTCTTCCCGTCATTGTATGTGATGTAGGAATCCGAAGCAAACGTAATTTTTTCAAACACATACTGCGAATAAGGGGAGGAACCGTTTAAATAGTTTAAAAAATCGGAAGCACAGCGGTCATAAATCTGCTGATTCAAATCATCCAGATTCGGGATATTTCCGGAAAGCTCCGGATAAGCAACGCTTGCCTGTATCCGGTAATTTCCCATCATATCGTCATAGAAGAAATATTTTCTGCTGATCTGATACTGCTCACTGTAGCTGACTTCATCTATACTGTCACAGAACGGTTCGTAATAATCCGGTCCCATGGTGCTTTTCTGATGATTGGAATGCGTATAATCAAAAACATTTCCTTCGCGCCAGGTTTTTACATATCCGGACTGATTCAGATACGGATCGAATACACCGGAGGAACTGATATATTTGCAATCCGCCATACTCTCGTAAAATGAGGTGTCTAAATCCGGATGATCAAATCTTCCGAAATGACGCATCACATAATCCGCATTCTCCGGAAGTTCGGAATCTTCTTCCGTTTCGGATTCCGATTTGTCGGGAACCGCACTTGCAGAAGCTTTCACATTCTGGGCGGTATTTTTCGCCGTTTTATAATATCGGATCGCCGTACCAACCGTGGAAACAATCGGTCCGCACAAAATCAGTAAAATTACCAGCACAGAACCCGCAACAATAATCGGAATCAGAATTTTCTTTTTATCCTTTTTCTTCTGTTCCGGAGTCTTCTCCACCGGTTTTTTCACTGTCCGATTATCATTCTGCGACTGATAATTTCCGTTTTGATACGGGTCGTTTACACGGGCATTCTGATTCTGATTTGAATTAAATGCCTGTTGATTATCCCCGGGAACCGGCTGCCCCTGTGCATCCGGGTTTTCTCCCGTCCCGGGCATCATGTTCGAATAGGGATTTTCCGGCATTTCCTGTGCCGGTCTTATGTCATAGCCGCAAATATTACATACCGGCGGTTGCATAATACCGCCGCATCTCGGACAGAATATGAACTTGGTTTCCTGATTATAATCCATTTTCTTCCCCTTAAATGTTCAATCACCTGACAGCAGATGAATCTAAAA
>CACZRH010000052.1 GCA_902783455.1 uncultured Lachnospiraceae bacterium
AGCAGAAAACTTCCACCCATCGGTATTGCCCCATTGATTATACGCTGTCTGATGTCATACATTTTTTTCGTATACTCGGATGCATTTGCGGAAGGAGCCTTTGCTTCCACGATTCCGAAATCCGTCACACCCTTATAATACAGTCCGAGAAGAAAAAGAAATAATCCGGTAAAAGCAAGAACAAGCGGTTCAAAGGACCAGCCCGCCTGAATGATTTTCTTTGGATTTCTCGCATCATAATAAAGCGTTATGAAAGCTTCTCCATCCTCTAACTCGCCCGGATAGTCATAGGTCGTGGTAATATTCTGCCCCGCAACCGAATAAAGAAGCGTCAGCATCGTAATCTTCTCTCCGTCAGACGTTGTGGTGGAAACCTTTGACATTACCGTTGCACTGACCTTTTTTCCGTACAGATTGTTGCGGTTGTTGACAACAAAAAAAATCAATCCCGAAAGAATAAAGATTCCTCCCAGAATGATACAGACAATTCCAAGCAATTCTTTTTTCTTTTTTAAGTCCATGAACGCTGCTCCATAATCCTGTGTTCGTGTCATAAATTTTTGGCATTTTGCGCCTGTTCCATTATAACACACATTTTTTGATTGCACGAGATAAAGTTAAGTGATATACTCTTAAAGTTTGAAGATGCGTTAATTGTTTGTTTATTCTTACAGGAGCAGGATTATGAATCAGAAAAGAGAAGACGTAAGAAATATTGCCATCATCGCACATGTCGATCACGGTAAAACTACACTTGTAGACGAATTATTAAAGCAAAGCGGTGTATTCCGCGAAAATCAGGAAGTTGCGGAACGTGTCATGGACTCAAACGATATCGAGCGTGAACGCGGCATCACCATTCTCTCGAAAAATACAGCCGTTACTTATAAGGATACAAAAATCAACATCATCGATACCCCGGGCCATGCGGATTTCGGCGGTGAAGTGGAACGTGTATTAAAAATGGTAAACGGCGTAATCCTGGTAGTAGATGCTTTTGAAGGTCCAATGCCGCAGACCCGTTTCGTTTTAAGCAAAGCGATGGATTTAAAGCTCCCCGTAATCTGCTGCATCAATAAAATCGACCGCCCCGAGGCAAGACCTGCCGAGGTTGTGGATGAAGTACTGGAACTTTTGCTGGATTTAGGCGCGGACGACGAACAGCTTGACTGTCCGTTTGTTTATGCTTCTGCCAAAGCAGGAACCGCTTCTCTTTCTCCGGATGAGGAAGGTTTCGATATGCAGCCTCTCTTTGATACGATTCTTGATTACATCCCCGCTCCCGAAGGAGATCCCGAAGCGGGTACCCAGGTATTGATCAGTACCATTGATTATAATGAATATGTCGGACGTATCGGTGTCGGAAAGGTGGACAACGGCATCATCAAAGTCAATCAGGATGTTGTCATCGTTAACCATCACGAACCGGACAAATTAAAGAAAGTAAAAGTTTCCAAACTTTATGAGTTTGAAGGCTTAAATAAAGTTGAAGTAAAAGAAGCCGGAATCGGTTCCATCGTTGCAATCTCCGGTATTGCCGATATTCATATCGGAGATACCCTCTGCAGCGTGGAGGATCCGAAACCGATTCCTTTCCAGAAAATTTCGGAGCCTACCATTGCCATGCATTTCCTGGTAAATGACTCTCCTCTTGCAGGAAAGGAAGGAAAATTCGTTACCAGCCGTCACATTCGCGACAGATTGTTTAAGGAATTAAACACCGATGTGTCTCTTCGCGTGGAAGAAACCGATTCCACCGATTCTTTCAAGGTATCCGGCCGCGGCGAACTTCATTTATCCGTTCTGATTGAGAATATGCGCCGGGAAGGCTATGAATTCGCTGTCAGCAAAGCGGAAGTGCTTTATAAAAAGGATGAGAATGGCAAGCTTTTGGAGCCGATGGAAAAAGCCTATATCGACGTTCCGGAGGACTGCAGCGGTGCCGTAATCGAGAAATTAAGCCAGAGAAAGGGCGAGCTTCTCAACATGACACCCGGAACCGACGGCTATACAAGACTTGAGTTTTCGATTCCTTCACGCGGTTTAATCGGTTATCGCGGAGATTTCTTAACAGATACAAAGGGAAATGGTGTTTTGAATACCTTATTCGACGGATACGGCCCCTTCAAGGGAGAAATCCAATATCGAAAGCAGGGTTCCCTCATCGCCTTTGAAGGCGGTGAAAGTGTTACCTACGGACTCTTTAATGCGCAGGAACGCGGCATTTTGTTTATCGGACCGGGCGAGACGGTTTATCCCGGAATGATTATCGGTCAGAATCCGAAGACCGACGATATTGAGTTAAATGTCTGCAAGACCAAGCATTTAACCAACACCCGCTCTTCTTCCGCCGACGAAGCACTGCGACTTGTTCCGCCGAAGATTCTGACTCTGGAACAGGCCATTGACTTTATTGACACCGATGAGCTTTTGGAAGTTACACCGACACATCTTCGCATGCGTAAGAAAATTCTTGATCCGACACTTCGGAAACGTGCCGCATTTGCAAAGAATCAGGCAGCAGCCGCTCAAAACGAATAAGCGTTACGGATTAAAACAACTGATTAAAACTGACCCGCAACAGCCGGTCAGTTTTTTTGTTTTTTCACGGCCGTCTTATTTCCTTTCAGAATCGGGCTAAGCGGCTTATAGATTAACAGGGTAACGAGTGAAACCATCACGCCCTTTAGAAGATTGACCGGAGCCACAATTAAAACAGTAAAGGCCGTAATGCTGTTTACATAGCGGTTCACTGCCGTTCCCATGGCAATAATCTCATCCATTTCCATATGGAACATATTTGCAAAGGTCGGAAGCAGATATACCGCATTAAAAAGACTTCCCGCAACCGTGATAATTGCAGTTCCGACAATACAGGAAATGATTGCGTTAACCTTATTCTTCTTAATTCTGTAAAGAATGCTTGCCGGCAAAACAAAGCTGCATCCGATAATAAAGTTCGCAAACTCCCCGACAAATGCCGTCGAGGTACCTTTAATCATGGATTTTAATAAGATTTTGATGAATTCAATCATAACTCCCGCAACCGGTCCGAAAGCAAATCCGCCGATTAAAGCAGGCAACTCTGAAAAATCCAGTTTGTAAATTCCGGGAGGTGCAAAAGGAACCGGGAATTCCAAAAGCATTAAAACCGTAGATAACGCGGAAAACATTCCGATTACCACAATTTTTCTGGTGCTTAAAACCCGTTCTGTGTCACCGGTCTTTTTTTTAATCAGTTTTTCAACTACGTATGCAATTAAAAACATGAGAAAAATAATTCCGGCGAATACCGCTACAAAAGAAAGATTTTTGGAAATCTGAGCAAAGAATTTCAACATAATAAGGACTCCTTTCTCCCATCCGGACTATACCGTCGGTACCGGAATTTCACCGGTTCAGCCAAAGCTTTCCTCTGGTTTGCGGACTATACCGCCGGTAGGGAATTCCACCCTGCCTTGAAAGTTACCGTGTAATATTACTACTGCATCTAAGTCGTGTCAAGAGGCCTTTGAAATATAATCACTTTGAGCCTTTAAAAAACACTCTGATATGGCTTATAAAAAAATCGTTTTCCGGAATCTTTAAACTTCCCGTGTAGCTTCCTTAAGCCACGCAAGCTCCTTCTCATCCGTAAGTCCGGGAGCTATTTTCTCAAATACAGCCTTATGATACTCATTCAGTCTCTTTTTATCCGATGCATCCATTAAGGATAAATCCAGCGAATTTAAATCAATCGGAACATAGGTAAGCGGACAAAATCTTAAAAATTGTCCGTATTCATTGTATTCATCCTCCACGCATTCCATGATGGTCTCAATGCGGATTCCATATTCCCCATCCCGATAGATTCCCGGTTCATCCGAGGTAATCATTCCCGGTTCAAAAACCGTTTTTACGCCTTCGGAATTCAGTTTCCCGGAAGCCGGCGAAAGTATTCTCCAGCCGATATTCTGCGGTCCTTCATGAACATTTAAAATAAATCCGATTCCGTGACCGGTTCCGTGCTTATAGTCCACAGCATGCTCCCAAAGCGCACTTCTTGCATACATATCAAGATTTGCTCCCGTACATCCATACAAAAATCTTGCATTCAGTAATCGTAAGTTTGCAATCGTAACGAGCGTAAAATCCTTTCGCATTTCATCCGTGATTTCCCCCAGCGCAATCGTACGTGTCACGTCCGTGGTGCCCGAAAGGTACTGACCGCCGGAATCCACAAGATAGAATCCTTTCGCCTCGATCGCAAGGTCCTCTCCCGCTTTTGGTTCGTAGTGGACAATTGCCGCATTCGGACCATATGCCGAAATGGTTTCAAAGGACAAATCCAGATAATCCGAAATCGTACTACGCATGTAGTCTAATTTATCTGCAAGCGAACACTCCGTCATCGGCTCTTTTCCGACAGTTTTCTGCACATAATAAAGAAATCTGCAAAGAATCAGGGAATCAATTCGGTAGCATTCACGAAGTCTTCTTAACTCTTCCGGATTCTTTTTCGCCTTTAATTCCGTGGAAGGATAGGTCCCGACAACCGATGTAATACCTTTTGCCGAAAGAATTTCCAGAATCCGGTCGGAACAGGTAACATAGTCAAGCCATATTCTGTCGTTTTCATCAAATTCCTTCAAATCTTCAAAAAACAAATCATAAGGATATACATTAAATCCGTTTTCTTTTGCATATTTCTTTAAATCTTCCGCCTCATATCCGGGAATATAGAGATTTACCTCATTTCCCAAAATAATACAATAGGAAATCGCTACCGGATTATACGGGATATCATTTCCCCTGACATTAAAAATCCACATGATATCATCCGGTTTTGCTATTACCATCGCGGTGGCTTTTTTTAGTTTCATTTTCTCCCGGATTTTTACAAGCTTGCTCTCAATGCTTTCCCCGGTCATGTCTTTGGAAAGAAAATGCGTAATTTTCCCTGACGGAAGGGTTGGTCTGTCCTCCCAGATTCCCTCTGCCGGAAGAAAATCGCCTCTGACAGCAGCGCCTTTATGCATGGCAATCTGTCGAAACATACTTCCCCTGTCGCAACGAATCGTACAGCCGTCGTAAGCAAGCACCATTCCTTCTTCCAGATTTTGGTCTAAAAACATATTTAATGTCGGCACACCGGGCTCGCCCGATTTCATCAGGGTAATTCCGGTATCCTTAAGCTCCGCTTCAGCCGAAAGAAAATATCTTCCGTCCGTCCAAAGATACGCATTTTTTTCAGTGATCAGCATCATTACATTGTCCGATGTACAGCCACTGAAAAATTCGGTTACCTTAAAATAGTCCGCCACATATTCCGAACCGTGACAATCCGTGGAAGAGATTAATACCATATCAATTTCTTCCGCCGTCATTTTATTTCGTAATGCATCCAATCGTCCTACAATTGTAGTCTTATCCATCAGTAACCTCCCCTGAGCAAGCGGATAATCATATCCCGCATCTGTTCCCTGTCCGTTCTGGAATCCTGATTTTTCTTTGCTTCTTCCATCAGATCTATTTCATCGGTAATAATATAATCCACCTTGGAACGCAGGAAAAAATTCATTCTTCTCGAATCATTTACCGTCCATATTCCGACTTCTTTGTGAATCTCTTTAATTCTCTGAATATCGGTATAGCTTGCCATTCCTTCATCCAAAAGCAGAATATCGCACGGATAATTGATTTTTCCTCCCAGCTTTCCGAAAAGCAGAATTCCTGTTTTTACCTGCGGATAATGTTCCTCCGCATATTCAATTGCCTCGGGATGGAAGGATATTAATACCACATTATCCACTTCTCCGCGCTCTCCGACCATTTTCATGATATCATCCACCATGCGTCGGTCTGCGGATGCCCCTTTTAATTCGATAAACAGCTTTTCTCTTCCGTTTACCTCATCGAGAACTTCTTCCATCAAAGGAATCCGGTGGAGCCTTCCGTTACCGGTAGTATCCGGAATCAGCCAGAACTGCATTTCTTCCCAGGTCATGTCGGTGATTTTTCCCGGTTCCCCTAAAAGTCTTTCAAAGGTACTGTCATGGTTGATGATATAAAAATTATCCCTGGTTCTTTGTACATCCACTTCACTTGCATATACACCTTTGTGAATCGCATAACGAATGCCCTCTAATGAATTTTCGGATGCATGTACCCCGCCTGCTCTGTGCGCAACGATCGAAGTATCATATCCCTCGTCGAAATCCTCATAAAAGATGCCGAATAAAACAGATATAATCAGCACGGAGAAACTGACGGCAACAACAAATACATACGGCAAAAAGCGATATTTCTTTTTCCCGGCAGTCTTATTCTTTTCGCCCGGTATTTCAGACTTTACTTCCGCCGTATACTTTCTGTATAACCCCCTGATTACCGTAATAAACATGGCAATCAGAATGGTTAAGAAGACAAACATCAGATAATTTCCAAATAAAATTGCCACCGCTGAAACAATCCTGTAAACAAGCACTTTCCAGTCCGTCCCGGTAAGCGTTACAAAACTGTGTGATGCTGCCATTTCCGTATAAATCGGCGGAGTATGATACCCGAACGGCAGTGATAATTCCCACCATTTCAGCAAACGATTCGGTAAAAATAAAAACAGCAGATAACAAATCGTTCCTCCGCCCATCGCAAGCAGAATAAATTCAAAAAGGAAAAACAGTATTCTGCTTCCATATTTCACAAACAGGCTTCCGGCTGTACCAAAAGCTTCTTTTAATTCTTTCTTTTTCTGTTGCCTGATTTTTATTGCAAATGCTATGTATAACGCCAGGAAAACCAAGCTAATTAAAAAAAGCATCAGAATAAGAATTCCGAGTCCAATTATAAAAGGCGTATTCCACAAAGGGAATGACGCCTTGGCATTATCCGCAGAAGAATATAAACTAACGGATGGAATATTAACCGATACGGCCCTTTTTAAATTTGCAAGAGGCAGCGACAAAAAAAGAGTGATCAAAAAGGAATACGTCCAATTAACCGGAAAATTACGAATCGCCGTATTCAAAAAAGATTTTTGTTTTTTCTCTTTTGTCTCTGACAATGTCCCTAAGCCTCCGAAAGAAAAGCCGGTCAGGCTATTTTTTTCGTAATCGTAATACTAGCGCGGTCTTTCTTAACTCCGACAACCACATCATCTGCGATATTCGCAACAATGGATTTCTCGAGTTCATCCCATGCTTCGGCCATTTCCGGATTCTCGTCATCAGCAAGAGAATTCTTATACTGATATAAAGACCATACAAAGGATGCATCCATTGCATTCTCCACTCCGGTTTCCATTCCGAGCGGTTCGCAGGAAACCAGACCCGAACTGAACTGATCCCGTACATTGTTTAAGGATCCGAAATTCAGCATTCCGCGTTCAATCAGCTCGCCAATCTGCCCCATAAAGCTTCTGACCGCTGTATTTTTTCCCGTTTTCGAAACGGATAATAATTCCACTTTTTTATCCGCATCCATTTTCGTCTTAATATCGAGTACAATATTTGCATTGTCTCCGTCCGAGTCCATGCTGATGTATGCGATGAACTCATCCGTCATATTCTGAACCATTCCCAAAGTTTCTTCTACCAGCAGACGAAATCTTAATGCGTCCTTATCCTCTAAAAGCAGATCCGAAAGAAATGATTCCGTCATTTCCATCACTTCCGGATATCTTATATCTCTGCTGCTGATAAAAAGCTGCTCCGTTTTCATAATTACTAACCTCAACTTTCTGTCTGAAATTAAATACCTTTGCCATTATATCACAATTCTGACTAAATTCCCAATAAAATGCATTCCTCAGTCCAGCTCCCGGTATTCCCCCATCGGTTCCGAATAAGTCTCCTGCGACTGATTTTCATTGGAATATTCATTGTTTTTTGCTACTATGATTTTACGAAGTTTTGTTTTGTCCATTTTAAATAATTACGAATTCTGAATAATTGCAAATCCTGAATAATTACGATTCCTGAATAATTTTAATTTCCGAATGTACAGAAAAGTTTTCACACATTCTTAATGACAACATCGACAACTTTCTTAACATCCTCTTTGTCGATATCAACTTTCTTTGTCTTGTCATTGACTTTTTTGATGACATCATCTGCAACCTTGGAATCAAGCGCCTTATCGACAGCTTTTTTTACCTCTTCCTTGTCCATGTTCTTTACAATAGCTTCAGCACCTTTTTGAATTTCCATTCTGTATCCCTCCTTAAAAAAATGAATTGTATACCCTTCATTTATCATACTCTTTTTCCGTGTAAAAAGAAAACAAAAAAGAGTTATCGGGTTATCCTTCCATGAAGCCCTTTAAATCCTCAATCAAATCATCAACATCCATTCCGTGTACTTCCGCTGCCTGGGCAATGGTTTCCCTGCGTCCCATGGCGCAGCTGCTGCAATGCATTCCGAGTGATGCCAGAATATCTTTCATTTCAGGCATTGCATCAAGCAGTTCTCCGATTGTGGTATTTTCATTCAATCTCATAAATCCTGCCTTTCCTCCAAGCGTTTAAGCTCCGAAAGCGCCTGTTCAGCGTTTTTAAATGCGATTCCGGTTCCTCCCATTTCTTCCCATTCCCCGATATTTTTCAAATAATCATCAATGAGAATACAGCCTTTTCCTGTACAGAACTGCGGTTTTTCCCTTCGAAGAACGGCATTAATCGTAACTTCTTTTGACAGATACTCTTCCACCCACTTAATCTTATCTTCCTTTGCGGTCAGAATTTCTCTGTGAGGCTTTGGAATTCCGGTCAGGATTTCACACCGGTCGCCGTATTTTTCAAATACATTCGCAAACATTTCAACCGCGCCCGGCATCGGCTTTAATTTCCAGTAAAAATGATCCACCTTCTTAATCGCCGCCCAAAGCTTGTCCTCGAATCCCGGCGGGCTGACATCATTTAAAGAGATATTATCAAAGCCGCAGTACTCCTTTACTCCGCCGTCAAAATCGGCAAGTACGCCATCCATATCAAAGTATATTTTCTTTATTTCCATAATTTATGCTTCTTCCTTCATTACAACACTTAAATAATTGTAAGGGATTTCGATACCGTTTTCTTTAAATGCTTCATTAATTCGCTTATTGATATCATTTTTCACCACTTCCGTCGGGGTGGTCGGTTCATAATAAACGGTAGTTGCCATTGTCAGAGAACTGTCCGCAAACCCGATAAAATATACCGGTCCGTATTCCATCGTCCCGTCTTTTGCAGGATGTCCCTCTACAGTATACTCACTTGCTATGACTACTTCGCGAATAACATCCATGGCCTTTTCCACATCGCTTGTATAGGCAATCGGGAAGTTAAAATGCACGGAGCGAATCTTAGTTCCGTGACTCATGTTTAAAAGCCCCATATCATTTAATTTACTGTTCGGGATAATGATATCTACCGTATCGATTTTACGAAGAACGACATGACGCATCGTGATATCCATAACAATACCGGCCATACCGTTATCCAGTTCAATACGGTCTCCGATTTCAAACGGTTTTCCGATACTGATCATCAGACCGCAGAACAAATCCTTAATAATCGGCTGTGCAGCAAGACCGATTACCGCACCGGCGATTGCAGTTCCCTGAAACAGCATCTTACCGAATGACTGTGTTGCTTCACAGCTGGTAAGCACCCATATAACGCCGATCATGACGACCGCAGTACGCGTCAGGTTAATGATAAACCGAAGCTGAATATTTTTATGCTTCTTTAAGTACTTCTTAAACACATGATTGATAATCCGGAGTATGATTGCGATAACTAGAATGGCAATTGCACTCGTAAGAATCAAATCGATGATTTTTCCAATCGTACCAAGCCCGTCATACCAGCT
This sequence comes from uncultured Lachnospiraceae bacterium, assembly GCA_902783455.1. Classification (GTDB taxonomy): domain Bacteria; phylum Bacillota; class Clostridia; order Lachnospirales; family Lachnospiraceae; genus UBA3766. Next base: position 9,831 of record CACZRH010000052.1, read on the forward strand.
TCCGATGGATTTGACCGTCTCGTATATATCATTCACTTTTTCTATGACATCAGCTCCGACAGGATCCTGTGCCGTATTGCTTAATAATAAATTCAGCATATTTTTGCTCCACTCATTTTTAATGTTTTAATTATACTGCTTTTCCCTCGAAATTGCCACTTGGGGACGGGGATGTTGTGTCATTTTTTGCACCCACAGTTTGCCTCACCAAAATGACATTCGGTGACGGGGGTAGTGTGTCACTTTTTTGACATTCGGTGACGGGGATGTTGTGTCATTTCACACTCAGTG
>CACZRH010000053.1 GCA_902783455.1 uncultured Lachnospiraceae bacterium
CAAGCCTACGACACCGGTGGATAATCCAAACCAGTAATTGGTCGGTAAAGCGGTCTTAACCTGTTCGTTTAAATCCCATGCACCGGAGATTACCGACTGAATCATCATGGAATAAAATTTTCCCCAGAGAATATACGGTGCACCGATAAAATAGTCCTGATTCGGGCTTCCCGATTGCGGAGTAAAGGATTCTTCCAAGGTAAAGTTTTTATTAATCTGGAAAAGTCCGCTTTTGTATCTCGCCCCGTGGGTAGCCGAATACTCCAAATCCCCGTATAATAAAACGCCTTCGTCAATCCATTCGTCGCGGTAATGATCATGTTCCCCGTCTCCGGTATATTTAACGGAGACTTTGCAATTCGGATCTACCAAGGATACACCGATTGCAAATGCATTTAAATTCGCATAAGTACGGCTGTGTACGGAATGAACCAGATACCCGATTCTTCTGTCGGAAATCGGTTCCGCCTTTGTCAGCATAAGATTCGCTGCAAGAATTCCCGTTAAGAATGTCGCTTCATACAATTTTCCGTGATAACACCGAAACGACGGATGTGGCTGTCCGATGGAACAATTTAAGAATTTTACCGTCGGATTTGCAATCGCAAGCTGCAGCGTATTGTTCGCCATCTTGGAAGATACCGTAAAAATCAGCTCATTCTTATCATCGATCGCCTGCTGGATGACTTCGTTTACATCACTTCCGTCCGGATTTGCCTGATAGGTCGTGGTGGATACACGGTTTCCGATTACTTCCAGCGCATACAGTCTTCCGGCCTCATGTGATTCCACCCATCTGGAATCATTCATGTCCTGGTCGTATACAAAGCCTACCTTAAGCGGATTCGATGCCGAATAATTCTTGGAATGATTAAAAATCTCCAGAATGTTAACCGTCTTTTTCTCGGTTTGCGGCGTATCGGATAAAAATTCAATATCCTCCACCTTCGTACTCGAACGAAGCTCGAGTCTTGCCATTTTGATATTTTTAATAATCTGGTCTTCCGTATCTTCAAACAGGGATTTTACGGGGAATACGGATAAATACAGCAAAAATGCGTCACTTACCACCCACCGGTCACTTTCTTTTAAAATCGACCGGTATAATTTTTCAAACAAAAAATAGGCAGCCTTTAAATCCTGCAGAACCGTTTCGGCCCATGGCTGTTCCAAATCCTGTCCGAGCAAATCGGCAAGCTTCGCATATCCGCCGGGTTCCGAGAACGTAATGTAAAATGCTCTGGTGACTTTAAAGAAATCCAGATATTCATAATATACCTTTAATTCCTTGGTATCCCCTTTCGGCGGCAGAATCCTGGTTACCTCGGAATGAATGAATCCCATTTTTAAATAATTGGATACGGAAACACGCTTGTTTCCTTCCTGAACATAATAATTATTCAGGTATTCATAGCACTTTATTCCGGTATGCACGCCCTCTTCCCGAACGGACTCGCAAAGATTCGACCACTTCGTGGCAAATTCGGTTCCGTCCTCCAAAAGCGGCATAAAATTATTGGCAAACGCATTGCTTCTCGACATTTCCTTATTGCCGACAATATAGCTGACCGGCAGCTCCAAAACGCCGATATATGCTTCTCCGACGGAATCCTTGATTTCCGGGATAGCATCCAAAACAGGCAGATAGGGAGACTTCCCGTCTTTGATTGCTGCTTTGGCAGCCGCTTCACCCATTCGTTTTGCAATTTGATAATCTTCTGACATATAAAACTCCTTTAATCAACCATCCCCATCCGAAAAAACTTACTTCAAAAATTGGATCAATAAATTACTGACAGAAATATCCAATCAGATTTGACTGCGGTTCTGTAAAAATCCCCCATGCATGTTCATGATTCCAATCCCCGTTATTATAGATTTCATACCATTCCACTCTCGCAAGGCCGGCATCATCGAACTCATCGGTTAAAACACCGACGGGCATTTCATAATAGGACTTTGGTTCAATCCCGCTGCAGTATAGATTAATCTGCTCATGAATAAAATGCGAATCCGAATAAAAATATAAAACCTCATATCCGGCGCCCTGCATAATACTCGGCTGCATTTTCCATTTCACCTTTTCTGCCCCGTCCGGAATTTCATCCGGAAAGAAATAATACCGGTCCGGCCTTTTTTCCTTCAATTCCCGGATATCCTTCACATAAGCGGATTTTCCTTCCGGAATGGCAAAATTAACCAAAGAGAAGAAAAGGGAACCATAAAACACTATGCCAAAAACTATAAAAAATAAAGCTGCCGCCGGCGGCGTTAAGATTTTACTTTTTGTGGGCCTTGGCTCCTCAAAAGGAACGTTTGCTTTCACCGCCGCTTTTCTTCTTTTATCCCATTCCTTGATTTTTTTATTCAGGGCATCCCGGTCTTCAAAAATTGCAGCCTGCGACCAGATAATGTTTAATGCCAAAAGAACCGATGACATGGTAAGCCACGCTGCATGAAGAATACTGAAATCCCGGAAGCAAAGTACTAAAAGCCATACTTCTAAAGCTGCATTGAGTATGGCACATACAAAAAAAGTCAAATTAACGGATTCTTTAAAACTGTTCTTATTCTTTGCCTCTTCCATTTTTCTCTCTTTAATCAACCCGTTTTCCCTTTAATTCTTAAAACTGTGAATCGGTGCGGGAATTCTTCCGCCTCTGTTTACGAAATCATCACAGGAGAATGCATTGACGCTCATAATCGGTGCATGTCCCAATAGTCCGCCGAATTCCACATTTTCTCCGACCCCTTTTCCGATGACCGGAATAATTCTTACTGCCGTAGTTTTCGCATTTACCATACCGATTGCCAATTCATCCGCTATGATACCGGAAATCGTAGTCGCTTTCGTATCTCCCGGAATTGCAATCATATCAAGGCCAACGGAGCAGACACAGGTCATGGCTTCGAGTTTTTCCAAGGACAGGCTGCCGGTCTTAATGGCATTAATCATGCCTTCGTCCTCACTTACCGGAATGAACGCACCGGACAGGCCGCCAACATGGGAAGAAGCCATCAGTCCGCCCTTTTTCACGGCATCGTTGAGGAGCGCCAGTGCCGCTGTCGTACCTGGAGCACCGCAGCTCTCAATCCCCATTTCTTCAATGATACGCGCCACGCTGTCACCCACTGCCGGCGTCGGTGCCAGAGACAGGTCTATGATACCAAAGGGCACCCCCAGACGCTTGGACGCTTCACGAGCGACCAACTGGCCTACGCGGGTAATCTTAAACGCCGTCTTTTTGATGGTTTCGGCAACTTCGGTAAA
>CACZRH010000054.1 GCA_902783455.1 uncultured Lachnospiraceae bacterium
AAGAACCGCTGCCGCAGCACCGATCGTACTTCCTGTGGTGTAGATATCATCCACTAATATTACAGTCTTTAATTTTACATCATTTTTGCCAATATGAAAAGCCTTTTTCATATTATTTCTGCGCTCTGACCGTCCCAGTTTCTTTTGCACTTTCGTTTCTTTCGGTCGAAGCAGCAGATCGGTAACAACACTGATTTCGCAAACCCTGCTCACCCCGAGTGCAAGGATTTCCGCCTGATTATATCCTCTTTTCCGCATTTTTCCCGGATGCAGAGGAATCGGAATCAGCGCATCGGCATGAAGGGATTTTATTTCGGAATAAAATTCCCGCCCCATCCTCTCACCATAATAGTCCCCGTACTCGGGGCGGCCTAAATTCTTAAAAGTCGAAATGGAATCATGAATGGATTTATATTCATAAAGAGCAAATCCCCGGTCAAATTCCCGGGGATTGCAAAGACAGTCATAACAGTACAGTTCTCCGGATTTGCTTACATGCTTTCCGCATTTAAGACAGTATGGCGGTGCTACCCGTTGCGGAATCGCTTCGCACTCCCTGCAGATTTGCTGCCCCGGTGGCATTACCCTGTCACAGATTGGACAATGCGGTGGAAAAAACAGCTTAGAAAGATTGTTATTCTTCATCCTCAAAAATCTCCTTCAGACGTTCCGGCAGCCCTGTATAACGTTTCAGATTTCCCTCGGTTTCCACCATTTTCTTTACTGCGTCCCATTTTCCGAGAATCATAACGCATTTACTTCCCCTGCTGACTGCGGTATACAGAAGGTTCCTGGTATAAAGTTTCGCAGGTCCGTCCAAAAGAGGAAGGATTACCGCCGGATATTCGCTTCCCTGCGATTTATGGATGGTGATTGCATATGCTAACTCCAGTTCTTCGAGCATATCGCGTTCGTATTCCACTTCCTTATTATCATCAAACGTAACGGTAATGGATTTGTCAATCGGATTCACATCCGTGATAATACCGGTATCCCCGTTAAACACACCTTCTCCTTCTTCCCCGACAATATTGTTGATTCCGCGAATTCTCCATTTAATATTGTAATTATTTTTAATCTGCATGACACGGTCGCCCAAGCGGAATACCGTTTCTCCCCGGAGCATTTCGCCCTTTTTCGGATCTTTGGGATTGCATTTTTCCTGAAGTACGGGATTTAATCCCGATACACCGAGCGTTCCGTTTCGCATCGGCGTCAGAACCTGAACCTGTTTTTCGTTTATTTTAAATTTGGCAGGGATTTTTTCCTTCATTAAAAGCACGATATCCCGATAAACCGATGCCGTCTCGTTTCTCTGCACAAAGAAAAAATCGCTGCTTTCATTACTGACAACGGGCAAAAGTCCTCTTCGGATGAAGTCGGCATTCGCCGCAATATCCCCGCCCTCTTCCTGGCGGTATATTTTTTCAAGCATCGTTCTCTCAAGTACCGGCTGATTTAAAAGATCCTTCAGAATATTTCCCGGTCCGACACTCGGAAGCTGGTTGGCATCTCCGGAAAGAATGAGTCTGCAACCGGTCGGCACAGCAGATAAAAGCGACTTAAATAACAGCGTATCCACCATGGACATTTCATCCACGATGATCACATCCGCTTCGAGCGGGTTTAATTCATTTCGGTTAAAAATCGCAGTATCATCGTCATTCGGTGCGCCGGAAACTTCCAAAAGTCTGTGAATTGTCTTCGCTTCATAGCCGGTCGCCTCTTCCATTCTTTTTGCTGCACGCCCTGTGGGTGCACATAGTAAAACCGTTTCTCCGAGATTGTCAAAATAGCGGATAATGGCCCGGATGGTTGTCGTCTTTCCGGTTCCCGGACCGCCCGTTAACAAAAAGAGTCCCCTGCTTACCGCCTGAAATACCGCATCCGTCTGGACGTCATCCAGATTAAGCCGGTCCTCTTTCTTGATTGTTTCAATCCTGTTTATAATTTCATCTTTTTTCGAAGGACTGACGGATTGTTTTAAAAATGCATCCCTTAATTCCCCCAGACGGTTTGCGATATAGCCCTCCGCATAATAAAGGCTCGGAAGAAAAATCCCCAGACCTTCTTTCTCAATAATCTTTTTTTCAAAAGACAATACTTCCGTCTGCCTGATAATCTGTTCTTCGGATACTTCCAAAACCTTCCGGACAGCCGTAATGAATTCTTCCTTCGGCATATAGGTATGCCCTTCCGCGGCATATTGCGAAAGCACATACAGGATTCCGCAGTTGATTCTCGCCGGACTGTCCTTTGTGATTCCGCATCTTTCGGCGATTTCATCCGCCGAACGGAATCCGATTCCGCGGATTTCATCCGCCAGACGGTAGGGATTCTCCCTCATAATCTGATACAAATCCGCTCCGAAATGACGGTAAATCTTCAGTGCCATGGAATTGGAAATTCCGTACTGCGCCAGATACATCATGGCATCCCTAAGTTCCCTCTTTTCCACAACCTGAATGCCGATTTCCCTGGCCATGCGCTCGCTGATTCCTTTAATCTCCGAAAGGCGCTCCGGTTCCTCCTCCATAATCCGGATGGTATCAGTCTTAAATTTTTTCACGATTCTGGCAGCCAGTGCGGCACCCACTCCCTTAATCGCTCCGGATGCCAGATATCTCTCTATGCTGAAAATATCCTCCTTCGGGAGATTTTTATAAGATGTCACTCTGATCTGGGCCCCGTAAATGGCATGAACTTCCTCTCTGCCCTCAACCTCTATGTTATCTCCGACTTCAAGACCGGGAATCACACCGATGCATTTCATCTCCCCGTCTTCGAAATCATCGCTGACAAGGTTAAAAATCACAAATCCGGTGTCTTCCTTCCGGACCGAAAAATATTCAACATAACCCGTATATTTCATATAGTTCCACCTTTAACGGACAAATCATGCATTCCGGATTATTCATCCGGAAAAATACAGTATCTGGATCATCAGGAAAAATTGCCGCGCCGTTCGCATCCTGCTTTCACCAAAACAGTACCTTACGCGAACGTGTGCATAGAATAATTCGGGAGAGCAGATACTCTCCCGGAATAAACATTATTTTAGATTTTAGCAAGAACGGAAATGAAACCATTAAGGTTCCGTGTTGTTCTCTGCAAGGAATTCCACATATTTACCCGTTCCGATTGCCACGCAGGTCATAGGCTCCTCTGCAGTAATGGTGTTAATACCGGTTCTGGATTCAATTAATTCCTCCAGACCTCTTAACATACTTCCGCCACCGGTTAATACAATGCCGCGGTCCGCAATATCCGCTGCAAGCTCCGGAGGAGTACGTTCCAAAACACCGTGAATGGCTTCCACAATCTTGGATGTGGTATCACGAAGAGCATCCTCAATTTCTTCCGAAGAAACCTTGACGGAATTCGGAAGACCGGACATTAAGTTTAATCCTCTTACGTCCATATAAATCACCTCGGGAAGCTTATATGCCGCGCCGATTTTAATCTTGATATCTTCCGCGGTACGCTCACCGATGGTTAAATTATGATTTTTCTTCATGTATTTTACGATTGCTTCGTCAAAATCATCGCCCGCAACGGGAAGGGAATCGCTGACAACATTTCCGCCGAGGGAAATAACCGCGATATCCGTAGTGCCGCCGCCGATGTCCACAATCATGTTGCCGCAGGGTTTGGAAATATCGATTCCCGCACCGATTGCTGCTGCAATGGGCTCCTCAATAATGGATACTTCTCTTGCGCCTGCCTGATAGGTCGCATCTTCAACCGCCTTACGCTCAACCTCGGTAACACGGCTGGGAACACATACGGAAATACGGGGCTTACGGAAGGTTCTTTTTCCGATTGCCTTCTGAATAAAATACTTCATCATTTTCTCGGTAACGGTATAATTGGAAATAACGCCCTTTCTTAAGGGACGAACCGCTACAATATTTCCGGGTGTACGGCCGAGCATCAGTCTTGCGTCTTCGCCGATTGCCTTAATTTTCTTTGTATCATAATCAAAAGCCACTACTGACGGCTCTTTTAATACAACACCTTTTCCTCTGATATATACTAAAACACTTGCTGTTCCGAGATCTATTCCGATATCTGTATATTGCATTTCTATTCCTCTTTATGTATCGTCAAAAAAACTATAAAACTCTTTCGAGCGGTAACCCGCCACAGCGTTGCCTTAATATTCTACACTTTTCAAATACGACATACAAGAGATTTTTTTATTTTTTCACAATCCTTTTTTTCTCCCGGTCGATCATTTTTTTAATATAGAATCCCGTGTAGGAGTCCTTACATTTCGCAACCTCTTCGGGAGTGCCGCAGGCAATTACCGTACCGCCCTTATCTCCGCCTTCCGGTCCCATATCGATGATATAATCCGCAGTTTTGATGACATCTAAGTTATGCTCGATTACCACAACGGTATTTCCTCCTTCGGTTAACCGCTGCAGAATCTCTACCAGTTTGTGGACATCGGCAAAATGAAGGCCGGTCGTCGGTTCGTCGAGAATATAGATTGTCCTGCCGGTGCTTCTCTTCGAAAGTTCCGTGGCAAGCTTGATTCTCTGCGCTTCACCGCCGGATAAGGTCGTGGACGGCTGTCCGAGTTTAATATAAGAAAGGCCGACGTCATAAAGAGTCTGGATTTTATTCCGGATGGACGGCACGTTTTCAAAAAACGGCAGTGCCTCTTCCACCGTCATATTAAGCACATCCGAAATGTTCTTTCCCTTGTATCTGACATCCAGGGTTTCCCTGTTATAGCGCTTTCCGCCGCAGACCTCGCATGGTACATACACATCGGGAAGGAAATGCATTTCGATCTTGATGATTCCGTCTCCCTGACAGGCTTCGCAGCGTCCGCCCTTAATATTAAAGCTGAATCGTCCCTTTAAAAATCCCTTCGCTTTCGCATCGGAGGTATTCGCAAACAAATCCCGGATCATGTCAAACACACCGGTATAGGTTGCAGGATTGGACCTGGGCGTTCTTCCGATTGGTGACTGGTCGATATTAATGACTTTATCAAGCTTTTCAATTCCGGTAATGGTCTTATGCTTTCCGGGAATTGTAATGGCACGGTTTAATTTTCTGGCAAGCTTTTTATAGAGGATTTCATTGATTAAGGAGCTCTTTCCGGAACCGGACACACCGGTCACGCAGGTAAAGACTCCAATCGGAATCTTCACATTGATATTTTTTAAATTATTCTCCGCAGCTCCCTTAATCTCCAGATAATCAGTTGATTTCCTGCGGACTTTCGGAATCGGGATAAAACGTTTTCCGCTTAGATACTGTCCCGTGACAGACTCCGGAACCTTCATGATATCCTCTGCGGTTCCGAGTGCCGTTACCTCTCCGCCCTCCGAACCGGCACCGGGTCCGATGTCCACAATATAATCCGCCGCGTACATGGTATCCTCATCGTGTTCCACCACAATCAGGGTATTCCCGAGATCCCTTAAATTCTTCAGTGCATTTAAGAGTTTGTCGTTATCCCGCTGGTGCAGACCGATGCTGGGCTCATCCAGAATATAGCATACGCCGACAAGCCCGGATCCGATCTGAGTTGCCAGACGGATTCTCTGTGCTTCCCCGCCGGATAAGGATGCGGTGGCTCTTGAAAGCGTCAGATATTCCAGACCCACTTCCTTTAAAAATCCCACCCGGGCAATGATTTCCTTCAGAATCCTTGCGCCGATGATCTTCTCTCTTTCATCCAGTTTCAAATTTTCCAGATAATCCATCAAATCCGTAACGGAGAGATTTGTAATTTCATAAATATTCTTATCCGCAATGGTCACAGCAAGAGAGGTTTCCTTAAGACGCATTCCCCGACAGGCGCTGCAGGGCGTAATATTCATGTATTTCTCATATTCCTGCTTCTGGGTTTCGGAAAAGGTTTCCCGGTATCTGCGCTCTTCATTCCGAATCAGCCCTTCAAAAACAGTAGGATAAACGCCTCTTCCGCGCTGCCCGACATAGTGAACATCCACGCTCTCATCGGTACCGTTAATCAGAATATCCTTTGCCTTCCCGGAAAGCTTCTCAAATGGAGTATCCAGGGAAAACTTAAAATGCTTTGCCAATGCCTCCAGCAGCGCATGCGTAAAGCTTCCTTCTCCTTTGCTGGAAATCCAGCCCGGGGCCTGAATGGCACCGTCATTTAAGGAAAGGGATTCATCCGGAATCATCAGATCCGGGGAAAATTCCATCTTATAACCGATTCCGAGACATTCAGGACAAGCTCCGAACGGATTGTTAAAAGAAAAGCTTCTCGGCTCGATTTCCTCAATCGAAATACCGCAGTCCGGACAGGAAAAGCTCTGGGAAAAATGCATCTCCTCCCCGTCAATGACTTCTACCGTCATCAGTCCTTCCGCAATCTCTAAAACATTATCAATGGAAGCGGAAAGACGCATCAGTATTTCCGGTTTGATTACCAGACGGTCCACCACAATTTCAATTGTATGCTTGATATTCTTATCCAGCTTAATCTCTTCCGAAAGATCGTAGAGATTTCCGTCAATACGGGCCCGGACATAGCCGTTCTTTCCGGCACGTTCCAGGATTTTGGCATGCTCCCCTTTCTTCCCACGCACCACCGGAGCAAGAAGCTGGATTTTCGTTCCCTGCGGAAGATGCATGATCTGATCCGCCATTTCATCCACCGTCTGCCTGCGAATCACCTTCCCGCACTTCGGGCAGTGCGGCACACCGATTCTTGCATACAGAAGACGGAAATAATCATAAATCTCCGTAACGGTTCCCACGGTGGAACGGGGATTGCGGTTTGTGGACTTCTGGTCGATACTGATTGCCGGAGAAAGACCGTCAATCCGCTCCACATCCGGTTTTTCCATCTGTCCTAAGAACTGACGGGCATACGAGGAAAGCGACTCCATATAACGTCTCTGCCCCTCTGCATAAATGGTATCGAATGCAAGAGAGGACTTGCCGGAGCCGGAAAGCCCCGTGAATACCACGAAGCGGTTTCGCGGAATATTCACGTCCAGCGATTTTAAATTATTTTCCTTCGCACCGCGAATCCGGATTAACTCCCCCTTCGGGAGCATCTTCACATCCTCCGGATGCATGGCTGTAGTTTTTTCTTCTTTCATTTTGGATATCCTTTATCATTCTGCAGAACCTTCA
>CACZRH010000055.1 GCA_902783455.1 uncultured Lachnospiraceae bacterium
CTGTATATCGTGAAGGTGTTGTTTATAAAACTGAGACGGCAAATAATCCTGTAAATAATAGATAATAAATGTGAAAGACACTGTACACATTGTTATAAGAAATATTGTGTTGAAATCATTCGCAGTATGAAGAATAAAATTTTACTCATTCAGCCAACTCCATATGATCAGTACGGCAACCTTGTCAAAAAACACAGGCTTTATTTTGTCGGTCTGGCGCTTCCGCTTTTGGCGGCGTTAACCCCGGATGATTTCGAGGTGGAAATCTGTTATGAAACCATCGAAGATGTGCCGTTTGATACGGATGCCGAATTGATCGGTATTTCCAGTATGGGGCATGCGGTCATGCGTACCATTGATATCGCAAATAAGTTTAAGGAGCTTGGGAAAACGGTAATCCTGGGCGGATATATGGTATCACTTATGCCTGAAGAGGCGCAGAAATATTGTGATGCAGTTATGATCGGGGACTCCGAAGAGACCTGGGGCGAAATGATTGAGGATTATCGAAACGGTACGCTTAAGAAAGTATATAAAAAGAAACTGACAAAGCTTGAAACACCGCTGCCGAAATACGAACTGATTCTGAATAAAAAAATCGGAAATTTTCTTCCCGTTCAGGCGGGACGCGGATGCCCGAAAACCTGCAGCTTCTGCTCGATTTACTGTCTTTATCACGGACAGTATTTAAGACGTGAAATACCGGATGTTATTCGTGATATTAAGCGAATCAGGGAATTGGGATTTAAGCAGTTTCTGCTTTTGGATGATAATCTTTTTTCAGACCGCAATTATGCAATCGCACTCTGTGCTGAAATAAAGAAACTGAAAATGCGCTGGATGACGCAGTGTTCCATCGATATTTCAAAAGATGAAGAGCTTTTGCAGGTTGTTTCAGAGGCGGGGTGTTATGTTTTAAGTTTCGGCCTGGAAAGTATCAGCAGGGAGAGTCTTGTCGGTATGCAAAAGGCATGGGCGCATCCGGATCAGTACTCGGAGCAGCTTAAGATAATCCGTAAGTACGGAATTGATGTTTCCACGGAAATGGTGGTCGGTGCGGAAGGGGATACCCTGGAATCGATTCGGGATACCGCAAAATTTATTGAGGATAATAAAATTACGGTTCCGAGATTTTACATACTGACACCGATTCCGGGAACGCAGTTTTATGATGAGATGAAGGAACAAAACCGTATTTACAATACGGACATGTATTCCTACAACGCCTGTGAGGCAGTGCATATTCCGAAAAATATGACTCCGGAAGAACTGACAAAGGCGTATTGGGATTTGTATAATGAAGTGTATTCCTACCGGAGTATTTTGAAACGGACGATTTTTGTAAAGAATTTCTGGCGAAGACCTTTTACCTCTTTTTTTTATCTCGGGGTGAATCTCTTTTACAGAAAGCATATTAAACACGGAATCGTTCCGAATATTGTATAACAAAGATATCTGAAAATGGTGGATGAAAAATTATTTCAAAATGCAAAAGATCAGATGCTATGGAAGCAGCAGGGCGAGCGTGGAATCGGAACTCTTTCGGAAAAGAGCGTGCATTCGGTTTTGAAATTTTACTATGCTCCGGATGAAAAATACCATGAGGTGAAAATCGGAACGCATGTTGCGGACACCTGTGTAGATGGGGAAATTCACGAAATACAGACCAGAAATTTTTATAAACTGAACGATAAGCTGGAGGAATTCTTAAATACCTTCGGAATGGATGTGACAATTGTATATCCGGTTTCGGTGGAAAATACCATCTTTTGGATTGATCCTGAAACCGGGGAGGTAAATAAAAGTAAAACCGTGAAAACACCGAAGAAAATCTACTGCGTTTTTCGGGAACTGTATGGAATCCATAAGTATTTGGATCATCCGGGGCTACATCTTTGCATTGCCTGTTTAAAGACGGAGGATTACAGACTTTTAGACGGATACGGGAAGGATTTAAAGAAGCGGGCGACCAAGACGGATAAGGTTCCCGTGGAATACAGGGAAGAGCTTTATTTTGAAAGAATTAAGGATGCGGTTTCGATTTTTCCGGACGTTTTACCGGAAGAATTTGCGGTTGATGATTTTAAAAAAGCGACCGGAATCGGAAGAAATGATGCATCCGTAGGACTGCTTTTATTCTACCGGCTCGGAATGCTTGAAAGACACAAAGAGGGAAGAAGTTATCTTTATCGGAAAAAGGATGATTTCGGTATAGTGTAAAAAGGGGATGCAATATGTTTGGAAAACACGTGGAATTAAACGAATCGACAATGGCTATCGTTGAGGCAATCGGTAGTCGAATGCCGGGAGGTTTTTTCATATATAAAGAAAGCGGGAATGAAGAGCTTCTCTATGTAAATAATGCAACGATCCGGATTTTCGGATGTGAGAATCTTGAGGATTTCAAAAAGCTTACAGGATATACATTTAAAGGAATGCTTCATCCGGATGATTATGAGCTGGTTTTGAATTCCGTGAAGGATCAGGTCCGGGGCAGCGAGGATCATATGGACCACGTGGAATACCGGATTATTCGAAAGGACGGGCAGATCCGGTGGGTTGACGATTACGGACACTATTCGGAAACGGAGAAATACGGCGGAGTCTATTATGTGTTTATTTCGGATATAACCGAAGAACATGAGAGAGCATTGTTGGAAGCCAAGGAAAAAGAGGATTCCTATCAGGCGAAGCTTCAGACGGAAAAAATCCGCCGGGAGCAGATGGATAAAATGATTACCGCTCTCGCATCCGATTACAGAAGTGTATATCATGTCAATCTTGATACCGATGAGGCGATTTGTTTCCGAGGTGATCCGCATGACAAAGATCAAAGTAAGGAAGGTGTTCCTTTTTCGTATTATGAGCGCTTTTTATGGTATGCCGAGAATTTTGTGGATGAGAACTATAAAGAAGAATTTGTTAAATTTATCAATCCGGAAAACGTTCGGGAAAGTCTTGCAGACAATCTGATTATTTCATTCCGTTATCTTGTTCACAGATATGGGGAAGATTATTATGAAATGATCCGGATGGCCGGGGTTCGCCATGCGGAGGATCGAGATGATCATATTGTGCACGCAATAGGACTCGGCTTTACGAATATCGACCAGGAAATGCGGGAAACACTGGTGAAGAATCAGGCACTTTCCGAAGCGCTTGCGGCAGCGGAGGAAGCGAACAAGGCAAAGACTGCGTTTCTTTCCAATATGTCTCATGAAATCCGTACACCGATGAATGCGATTATCGGACTTGATTCACTCGCACTTCGAAAAGAAAACATTGATGACGAAACCAGAAAATATTTGGAGCAGATTGGCGAGAGTGCAAGGCATCTTCTGGGACTCATCAATGATATTCTTGATATGAGCCGGATTGAATCGGGACGAGTGATTTTAAGAAAAGAAGAATTTTCCTTCCGCACAATGCTGGAACAGATTAATGTGATGGTTATGACCCAGTGTGAGGATAAAGGCCTTAGGTATGAATGCAGGGTCATCGGCGGAGTCTCGGATTGTTACATCGGTGATGACATGAAATTAAAGCAGGTGCTTTTGAATATCTTAAGCAATGCGATTAAATTCACCGATGCACCCGGAAAGATTACGCTTGTAGTTGAGAGAACCAATGTATATGAAGACCAGGCCACGATTAAATTTACGATCAAGGATACCGGAATCGGTATGGAGGAATCCTTTATTCCGAAAGTATTTGATACCTTTACGCAGGAGGATTCCAGCCGTAATAACAAATACGGAAGTACCGGTCTTGGAATGGCTATTACGAAAAACATCGTGGAACTGATGAACGGTTCGATTTCCGTAGAGTCAAAGAAAAATGTCGGTACGGAATTTACGGTCATTGTTACATTGAAAAAATGTGAGCATGATTCCTTCGAGGATTTCTATGTAAATCCCAATGAGATGCGCGTCCTGGTAGTGGACGATGAGGAGATTGCAGCGGAACATGCAAGAATCGTTTTAGATGAAGCGGGAATTCTGGCGGATATCTGTTTAAACGGACAGGATGCGCTCCATATGCTGGAATTGGCGCATACAAAATTAGAGCCTTACAATCTTGTTTTACTGGATTGGAAAATGCCTGATATGGATGGTCTGGAAGTGGCAAAGGAAATCCGTAAATTATACAGCAGTGAAACAACCATTATTATTCTGACTTCGTTTAACTGGGATGAAATCATGGATGAGGCACTTCATATCGGAGTGGATAGTTTCCTTGCAAAACCTCTTTTTGCATCGAATGTTATCGGGGAATTCGAACGGATAGCGAGAAAGAATAATATGATTTTCTTCCGGGAAAAGAAACGGGTTGATTTAAAGGGACGCAATATTCTTTTGGCGGAAGATGTCATTATCAATGCAGAAATCATGAAAGAACTGATTCGGTTAAAGGGCGCAAATATTGATCATGCCGAAAATGGAAAAATTGTTTTGGAAATGTTTGAAAAAAGTGAACCCGGATATTATGATGCCGTGTTGATGGATGTTCGCATGCCGGAGATGGACGGGCTGGAAGCAGCAGCATCAATTCGTGCACTGAATCGGGAAGATGCAAAGAAGATTCCGATTATTGCCATGACAGCGAATGCATTTGATGAAGATGTACAAAGATCCCTGCAGGTTGGAATGAATGCACATCTTTCCAAACCCGTGGAGACGGAAAGACTGTATCAGACATTGGAAGAACTGATTTGGGAAGCGGAAGAAAAACAATAGCAGTTAGGAGGATACCGTATGAATGACTTTGTTGACAGCCGGCTTAAAATGAAAAGAAGAATTCTGATTGTGGATGATGAAGAAATCAATCGTCTTTTGCTGGAACAGATTCTAAAGGATGAATATGAAGTGCTGCTTGCTTCTAACGGAAAGGAAGCCTTGGAAACAGTGGAGAAAGAACGCGGAAGACTTTCTTTGATTCTTTTGGATTTATTGATGCCCGTGATGGACGGATATGAGTTTTTTAACAGCCTGCAAAAGGATTCCCAGCTTTCACAGATTCCGGTAGTTGTATTAACATCGGAAAAAGAAGCGGAAGTAAAAAGTCTTAGAATGGGAGTGGCGGATTTTATTCCGAAACCCTATGACATTCCGGAAGTAATCAATGCCAGAATTGCCAGAATAATTCAGCTCTATGAAAACCGTAACATCATTACCGCAACCCAGTTTGATGTGCTGACGGAATTGTTTAACCGGGAATATTTTTTGGAATATGCATCGATTTTTGACCAGTTTTATCCGGAGGAAGAAAAGGATATGATTGCCGTCAATATCAACCGTTTCCATGTCATTAATGAAATTCACGGACATGCTCTGGGAGATGAAGTTTTATGCGCAGTCGGCAAGGGAATTAAGGGATATGTGAATGATCATAAGGGTCTTGCATGCCGGTATAGTGCGGATTCGTTTTATATTTATTTGCCGAGTGATGATCATGCACAAGGGCTTTTGGATACACTTTGTGATGCACTGAAGGATGTTTTGGAGGATTCGGATTCCAGGGTAAGAATCGGTATTTATAAAAATGCATCTGCAAATTCGGATCTCGGAAAGCGACTTGATTTTGCTCTTCTTGCCTGCAACAGTCTGAAGGGAAATTATAACGAGCATATTGCATTTTATGATGATCAGATGAGCAAAAGGGAACATTTTGAAGAACAGCTGATTCACGATTTGGACAGGGCTCTTTCGGAAAAGCAGTTTAAGATTTTCTATCAGCCGAAATATGAAATTACTTCCGGAGAACCGAAGTTAACCAGTGCGGAAGCATTGATTCGCTGGTTTCATCCGGAACTCGGCATGATCAGCCCGGGGAAGTTTATTCCGCTGTTTGAAAACAACGGATTAATCGGGAAAGTAGATCATTATGTCTGGGAAGAGGCTGCAAAGAGTGTGGCGGAATGGAAGAAAAAATATAACGTTTCGATTCCGGTTTCCGTCAATGTTTCCAGAGTGGATATGTTAAGTAAAGGGCTTGCCGGAGAAATCAAGGATATTGTTGACAAGGCGGGAATTGATGTGAGCGAATTTCTTCCGGAGGTTACGGAATCAGCTTATACGGAGGACAGCACGAATATTTTTTCCATCGTAAATGAACTTCGGGAGAAAGGCTTCAGAATCGAGATGGACGATTTCGGAACAGGATATTCCTCCCTGAATATGCTTACTTCGCTCCCCTTCGACGTGCTGAAACTTGATATGGTCTTCGTTCGAAATATTCATACCGATGAGAGAGTACGCCGGTTAGTGGAATTTGTTATGGATTTTGCAAAATATCTTGGAGTTACCGTGGTTGCGGAAGGCGTGGAATATAAAGAACAGTATGAAATTTTAAAAGAACTCGGCTGTGATATAATTCAGGGCTACTATTTTTCAAAGCCGCTGCCTGCAGAGGAATTTGAAAAACTGATTGAAAAGGGTCTGAAAGGGGGAGAAAAGAATGACAATTGAGAGATTAAACGAACTGGGTGCCGATACTAAAGACGGTCTGGCAAGATGCGGCGGAATGGAGGCTTTTTATCTTCGTTTGGTTCCGATGGCGCTGGAAATCAGTAAATACAATGAACTGGATGCCTTATTGAAAGAAAAGAAATATGATGAGGCTTTTGAAGCGGCACATGCATTAAAGGGAGTTTTAGCCAATCTTTCTCTGACACCGATTTTTGAACCGGTTTCCGAAATCACGGAGGGACTTCGTGCAAAGAAAGAACTGGATTATGATGCATTGCTTGTAAAAATGTGGGATGCCAGAAATAAATTTGCCGAAGAAGAATAAAATCTGAAGCTTAAATTTTGAATGCAGTATTTCGTTATAATGGATTGAATACCGGATGATTCGGGAAAAAAGATTGTATGCAGGAGTTGATAATACATGAAAAACAGCATGGTAATTATGTCACGACAGCAATCATCGGCGGAATTGCAGTTGCATTAATCATTGTCATCGGTACGGTTGTTCCGGAAGATTTTTTTGCGACGTTGGAAAGACTGATTGGAAAGTAGGAACCGGAGGTTGGAAATGAAAAAGAAAAGCACCAAAAAAATATTGTTATTTTCGTTTCTTCTTGGAGTAATCTTCCTTTTGGGATGTACACCAAAAAGGGATGAATATGGGAATGTTCCGATTACTTCCAACTGGGAACTGGTTAAATTTACCGTGAACGGACAGACAACGGATGTGCAGAATGAATCACCGCTTGTAAAAGCGGTTACGGCATCTGCTAATCCGAAGTTTAAATGTAAGGACGGAGTGAATTGTACCTTTACCATGTCCGGCAAAACGCATAAGGGAGTCATTAACGGACAGGCGGGAAGATATGCGATTGTGTTTAACGATACATCGAAGTCCATGATGGCGGAAGTGTATGGGGACACATTGAGACTTCGAAATCCCGAAGGAACCGTTCTGTTGGAATTTGTTGCGAATTAATTATGAAATTATTTGATATTGAAAGTCCGATGATGCGTTTTCTGGGAGATGCATTTGATTTCTTTATGATTTTCCTTTTAACGCTTATACTCTGTATTCCTATAGTTACTGCGGGAGCTGCACTTACCGCTGCTTCTTATGTTTCCATGAAGATCATGAGAAAAGAAGCGCCGGCGGTTTTTCCGTCTTATTTCAGGGCATTTAAAGAGAATTTCAAGCAGGCAACGTTTCTTTGGCTGGGCCAGGCGTTTGCGTTGTTTTTAGCCGGAAGCGGCTGGTTCTCAATTCTGATCTACGGCTGGAATAATGTTTACTTCTGGTATAAGGCACCGCTGGTTCTCTTCAGTCTATTGGTTATTCTGATAAACTTAACACTTTATGCGGTTATAGCAAGATTTCGGATGCGCAATAAAGATATTTTTAAAACCGCGGTTTATCTGGCACTGAAATATTCGTATTTTTTACTGATTATTGTGGCTTTGCTTGCCGGAACAATTTTTTGCTGTTTGTTTTTTTTCCGGTTTCTGCCGTTTTTCTTTGTAGTCGGGTTTACGGGTGTGACGGCTTTGCATGGATTTATTATGATGAAACTCTGCAAACCGATTGAAGAGAAGATGTCGGGCGGAGAAAGCGAAGAAGAAAAAGAGAGTAAAGAAAGCGAAGAAAGTTAAGAAAGCAAAGAAGAAAAAGAGAGTAAAGAAAGCGAAGAAAGTTAAGAAAGCAAAGAATGTTAAGAAAGCAAAGAGGAAAGCCGAAAAGAATGCGGATTGCATTTAAAGGGGTTCTTTGTTATAATTCCGTTAGATAATTCTAACCCCGGCAGGGGTTGAATATAAATACAGTCGGGCCTGGCCTGATGAATGTAAATACAGTAGGAGGATTTTTGCAATGGATAAACCTGTAGTATTAGTTGTAATGGACGGTGTCGGCGAAACACCGGAAGAACTCGGAAACATGGTCCTTCGGGCCAATACTCCCACCCTGGATGAATTTAAGGCAACCTGCCCCTGGCAGACAATCAAGGCACACGGCGGTGCCGTAGGTCTTCCCAGTGATGATGATATGGGAAACAGCGAGGTTGGACACAATGCTTTGGGATGTGGACAGATTTACTCCCAGGGTGCGAAACTTGTAAATGAATCCATCGAATCCGGAAGCATCTATACGAGCGAAACATGGAAGGATCTGACGGATTCCGTAAAGGCAGCCGGTAAGACGCTTCATTTCATCGGACTTTTATCGGATGGTAACGTACATTCCAATATCAGCCATCTTCTGGCTATGCTGAAGGAAGCGAAAGCAGAGGGAGTTAAGAAGGTCAGAGTACACATTCTCCTTGACGGACGTGATGTTCCCGCAACAAGCGCACCGGAGTATATTGCACAGCTTGAAAATACACTCACGGAACTGAATGATGCCGATTTTGACGGACGCATTGCTTCCGGCGGCGGACGTATGACAATTACAATGGACCGTTATCAGGCAAACTGGCCGATGGTGAAAGCCGGCTGGGACATTCATGTTCATGGCGAAGGACGTCAGTTTGCAAGCGCAGCGGAAGCGGTTGAAACGCTTCGTGCAGAGACCGGAGCCATCGATCAGGATCTCGGCGGATTCGTAATTGCAAAGGACGGCAAGCCGGTTGGCGCCATGGAAGACGGAGACAGCGTAATTCTCTTTAACTTCCGCGGTGACCGTGCACTTGAGCTTTCCATGGCATTTGACGGGGATGCTTCTTTTGACAAATTTGACCGTGGCGTTATTCCGAACGTAAAATATGCCGGAATGCTTGAATATGACGGAGACTTAAAGATCCCTCACAAATATCTTGTAAATCCGCCTCAGATTAAGGACACTCTTACCGAACTGCTTGTAGCAAATAATATTAAGGAATATGCCGTATCCGAGACACAGAAGTACGGTCATGTAACCTATTTCTGGAACGGAAACCGTTCCGGAAAGGTTTCCGAGGAATTGGAAGATTATTGTGAAATTCCTTCCGATGTTCGTTCCTTTGATGAGTGCCCCTGGATGAAAGCGACTGAAGTTGCGGATAAGGTAATTGAAGCAATTGAAAGTCACAAATACGGATTCATCCGTTGCAACTTCCCGAACGGTGATATGGTTGGTCATACCGGAAGTCTTGATGCAACTGAAATCGCAGTTGAAAGTGTTGATCTTCAGCTTGCACGTATCAAGAAAGCAGTTGATGCAGAAGGATGTATTTTAATCGTAACCGCAGATCACGGTAACTCCGACCAGATGCTTGAGAAGAACAAAAAAGGCGGTGTTCAGGTTCGTACCGCACACAGCTTAAATCCTGTTCCGTTCATCATCTATGACAAAGATGCGCGTCATGAGATGAAGGAGGGTGCTTTCGGACTTGCCAATGTTGCACCTACCGTAGCAGGTCTTCTGGGAATTAAGCCGTTTGACAGCTGGGAAGAGAGCATGTTGAAATAAGAATTTATAAAAAATGATTGACAAAAATACTTTGCCAGTTTAAAGTGATGTAGTAAAGGAAATTCGACGATGAACAGTAAAAGAAATGCACAACTGAATCATGCAGCTTTTGCTTTTACCTTTTTCCAGGCCTTTGGTTTTGAAGGTCTTTATTGGCGTTGGCAGTTTAAGAATACGTCTGTGAGCATGGGATGAAGGTAAGGAACGTCTGAAAAAAGAGAAATGCGGCCCTGTCCTTTGTCGGACAGGGCCATTATTTATGCGCAGGGCTGCGTAATGTTATTTCCTGCTTACGCAGGACGCAGCCCGCGCACGAGTAGGGTGCGACAAGTCTTCCCTACTCGATTATGCGTAAAAAAATATTTATAAAATATGGGTGAAAAAGAAAAACTTCAAATTGCATACAGCGGAGTGCAGGGTGCATTTGCACAGATTGCTGCGGAAAAGATTTTTCCGGATGCCGACCTAAAGTCGTTTGCGTCTTTTCGTCAGGCGTATGAAGCGGTTGAAAAGAAAAGCTGTGATTATGCGGTACTTCCGATTGAGAACAGCTTTGCCGGTGAGGTCGCACAGGTAACCGATTTGTTATATGCCGGGACGTTAAAGATTGTTGGGATTTTTGAACTGCCCGTTGTGCATAATCTTCTCGGAATTCCCGAAACGGATATTACGCAGATTAAAGAGGTCTACAGTCATCCTCAGGCTTTGGACCAGTGTAGTGAATATATTTACCTCCACGGATTCAAGAAAAGGGTTGCCACCAATACGGCTGCTGCCGCAAAAGAGGTGGCACTCCTGAAAGATCCGTCGCTTGCGGCAATCGCAAACAGGGAGACGGCCGGTATATACGGATTACGAATTCTGGATGAGGCCATTAACGAAAGTGCAAGCAATACAACCCGTTTTGTGGTATTATCAGCCGGGAAGGAACCGAAAAGTCCGGCACAGAGAAAAATATTTGAAAAAAAAGAAGCATTCAGCCTGATTTTGATTGTAAAAAATGAAGCGGGCGCCGTGGCAAGGGCGATTACCACAATCGGCGATTTCGGATTCAATATGAGAACACTTCGGAGCCGCCCACAGAAGAATTTACTTTGGAATTATTATTTTTACATTGAAGGCGAAGGAAATCTCGACAGTGTAACGGGTGTAAATATGCTTCGGGCGCTGGAAGATAATTGTGAGGTGGTTAAACTTCTCGGGAATTATCCGGCGGACGTGATTCTGGAAGGATAGAAGGAGAAAAAATTATGGCAATGGAATTTGACAGAAAACTGGCAGTGCCGGCAGAAGTAAAGGAGATGTATCCGCTGACCGGCAAAATGAGAGAAAGTGTAGAGAAGCATAACGCTCAGATTAAGCGGATTTTTGAAGGTGCGGACAAACGGCTGTTATTAATCATCGGTCCCTGCTCTGCGGACAATGAGGACAGCGTTATCGACTATACTCTGCGACTCCGTAAGATTCAGGATGAAGTGGCGGAGAAGATTTTCATTGTTCCCAGAATTTATACCAATAAACCGAGGACAACCGGTGCGGGCTATAAGGGAATGCTGCATCAGCCGGATCCGAATGAAAAGCCGGATATGTTTAAGGGTATTATTGCAACCAGACATATGCACATGCGTGCGGTGGAGGAAACCGGTTTTTCCTGTGCGGATGAAATGCTTTACCCCGAGAATTACCAGTATCTGGATGATGTGCTTGCCTATGTTGCAGTCGGTGCAAGAAGTGTTGAGGACCAGCAGCACAGACTTGTGGCTAGCGGTATTTCCGTTCCGGTCGGTATGAAGAATCCGACCTCAGGCGATTACTCCGTCATGATGAATGCCATCAATGCGGCACAGCATCCGCATACATTTATTTACAGAGGCTGGGAAGTACACTCCGAAGGCAATGTGCATACACATGCAATTTTGCGCGGTTATACGAATAAGCACGGACAGAGTCTTCCAAACTATCATTATGAAGATCTGATCAGACTTTATGATGAATATCAGAAAAGTGAGTACTTCAATCATTCCGTAATCATCGACACCAATCATGCGAACTCCGGAAAGAATCCGTTTGAGCAGCCGAGAATCATCAGTGAAGTGCTTCATGCATGCCGTCACAATGAGGAAATCGGCAAACTGGTCAAAGGCTTTATGGTGGAAAGCTACATTGAGGACGGCAACCAGAAAATCGGCGAAGGCGTTTATGGAAAGTCCATTACCGACGCCTGCCTCGGCTGGGAAAAGACGGAGAAACTGATTCGCAATATTGCGGATTCTTTATAAAATTATAACGGTGCAGGGCACCAAATAAAAAGAAAGGAGGCATTGACACATGCCAAACAAAGAAATCCCTTACAAAATTTACTTAGAAGAAAGCGAGATGCCGAAGGCATGGTACAATGTCCGTGCGGATATGA
>CACZRH010000056.1 GCA_902783455.1 uncultured Lachnospiraceae bacterium
GTGGCCGGATTCGGAGATACTTTGATGACTTTATCCGCATTCCATTTAATCTGCATATTCTGCACAACGATATTGTCAAACCAGCCCGGAATAAAGCTGTAAAGCGTCTCTCCTTTTTTGCCGGCATTCATCTGATACATGTAATCCTGCGTAAACTCAAAATCAAAGGAAGCAATCTCGTCTTTATAATACGGCTTTTTAAAATCAATTCTTACATAAGCCCCGGTCTGCTGCTCATAATTCTTTGTAAATTTAATGGATTTGATATTGCTGCTAAGGGCTGTCACATCCTTGCAATGGGTATTCGGAACACCGATGCATACCCAGGAAAGCGGGCCTTCCTTTGTATCGTTTAAAACCTTCCAGTCAATGTGATAGACCATATGCAGGGTCGCATCCTCATTGACATCCACGGTAATGATATAATTTAAAATATGATCCAGATCGCTTTTCCCCGGTCCCGGAACTGCTGCCGGCACAGCATTGGATACGGGATTTTGATTCTGGACGTAACCCGGAAGAGGACCTATCTGATTATTCTTTCGATACATTTCGATCATGTCTTTAATGACTTCACGATCGGTTTTTCCCGAGGTTTCGCTTTCATCTTCCGTTTCGGAATCCTCTTCACTTCCGTCCTCTTCTTCGGAATCCGTTTCAGAATCCTCTTCGCTTCCGCTTTCCGTTTCAATTACGCTTCCGTCATCCGTCCCATTTCCGTCCTCCGGAGCGGCATAAGAATGAACGGAAAAAATTGAAGCCGCAAGAATCACCGCCAAAAGAACGGTTAAAATAGCATATGGGATTTTCATTTTTTTCCGAAACTTATTGAAATCCGTCATTTTTTATTCCCCTTTCGGCGGTGTTTCTGCCAAACACTTTAAGAAACAAACTGTTTTGCAAATTCCTTCATGGAGCTCTTCTCAAAATATTCCATCTTCAGGTTTGTTTTATAAAAATCCTTGGTACTGCATCCGGCTCTTCCTCCACCCGCACAGGCGCATGCACAGGCACATGCACAGGACGAATGCGCACAGGAGGAATGTCCCCCGCCGCCTCGTGAAGACCCGGAAGATGCATTCTGCGAATGCACATAGTTTGCAAAAGACATTCGTGCCGGAACAATAATGCTTGCCACACGGACATAGGTATTCGGCGAGGAAGAAACGCGATACGTGCCTTCATCATTGTGTCCGAAAATCTCATCCTTAACTTCCTTAAACTGCTTCGGCACTTTTGTCTCTTCCACGATTTTTTCCGATTTTACGAAGTTCATTCCGCAGTATTCACAATTTTCCTTCCCCTCCGGTCTCGGGGCCCCGCACCCCGGACAGTTGGGATAATACTCGATAACGGTACGCTGAATTTTTTTCTCCGTTTTGCTAAATCCTGCCGATGTCATCCATCCGATTAAGTCTGCAATTAATTTTATAACAAAGATAAATCCGACAATCACGGCAATGATGATGACTACCACAATTAACGGTCCGTATTCATCCCAGAACATCTCGGATTTGGACATCTGCGCTATATTCTTATCGTTACTGAAATGATAGGCATCATTCGGATAGGTAATATTGATTTCAAACTGCGTTCCCTTTGGCAGTGTTGTTTCAAAGACATAATAACCATCTTCCAAAGCTGCTGCCGGAGAAACGCTGATGACATTGTCCGCTTTCCAGCTGATGATTAACGTATCCACATTGATTTCGTCAAACCATCCCGGTGTAAACCGGTAAACCGTTTCCCCATCCGTCAAAAGATTCATCTGATAGATATAATCCTGAGTCAGCGCAAAATCAAAGGAAATAATCTCATTCTCGTAATATTCCCGGTCAAATGTAATTTTTACATAGGAACCTCCGTCAGAAATATATTTGATTTCCTTTATATTTGCACTGAGCGCCCTGACCTCCGAGCAGTACCTGTTCGCAACACCGATGATTACCCATGACACCGGGCCTTCGCTTGTGGAATCGAGTACTCTCCAGTCAATGTGATACGTCATTTGAACGGTTCCGTCATCATTCACGACTGCTGCAATCGAATAGTCGATTATTTCATCCAGATCCTTTGCTTCACAGTGAACGGAAAGTGCAAGACCAAGGCTTATAATCCCAATAAAAAATACCGGCAGGCGAAGCAGACCGGAGGGTCTACGCATTCTTTTAAGCTTCATCTACGGTCCCCTCCCTCAATGCCGATTCACCCTCTTTGGCATCTGCTTTTTCTTCTGTTTTTCCGTTATCTTCATTTGATTCGGATGATTCGCTTCTGTACTTCCGAAGCGGGCAAAGCCCCTCCATCCGGGCGGAATACTCGCGTCTTTCCACACATCTTCTTCCGTTCCAGATTTTATCCCAGTCATCTTCCAGAAAATTTCCGAGTGCATCATCACTTAACCAGCTCTGGCAGGGAACAACATTTCCGGACGGCGTAACCGCCATATTCGAAAGACATGCGCCGCAGGTCGGCGGATTGATTCCAAGCTCTTCACAGAAAGAATTTTCGACCCACCCCGGTGAGGTAAAGCTGATTTCCATTCCGTTATCGGCACAGTATTTTACGGCATCTTTCATGATGCTCTTAATCGCATTCGAATCAAGCTGCAATTTTTCCGAAGAAATCTTTTCGGCATTTCCGGTTGTAATAAGACCGGAACAGGTCACGTACAAAACACCGAGAGAATGCAGAAATTCCAGGGTTTTTACATAATCCTTATTGAGTGTACAAAGGGGTGTATTGATGCTGACACTGATGCCCGCTTCGAGTGCATTTTGGATTCCGCAAACGGTTTCCTGATACCTGTTTGCACCGACTAAGGTATTATGAATCTTTGCATCCGCGGAATAAAATGTAATCTGCATACTGTCTAAAGAAACTTCCTTAAGCTTTTCGCAGTATTCTTTCGTAAGCTTGATTCCGTTTGTGTTAAGCCTCGTTACAAACCATTTCGCGGAATCGATTAATTCAAACAAATCCTCCCGCATGGTCGGTTCCCCTCCGGTGAAGGTAAGCTGCGGAATTCCGATTTTACGGCATTTCGCAATAATTGCCTTCCACTCACCGGTTGGAAGTTCTTCTTCGGCGGAATTTTTCTGTCCTGCCGCATAGCAGTGTACACAGTGCTGATTGCAGTTCCACGCTCCGTCTTTTTCCATGGCGGAAATCATCAAATCCATTCGGTGCGGCGCTTTCATATAGGGTGCATAATCACCGATGCTCATATAACCGATTTCCTCATCCACAGGTTCCCTGTAAGCCACTTTCTTAAAGGTATCCATCATGCGGAACAAGTCCTTTTTAAATACCGACTTCGGAATCAGCGGATATACTTTTTTCACCCGGCTGAAGGTCCTGGAAAGAATGAGTTCAAAATCCTCTTCCGTAATTTCCCGCCCGTCATAGACATTGATTTCCTCAATACATTCCGTTAATAAAATACTCCATGCCGGTCCGACCGGAATGATATCCTGTCCGTTAATAATTGCCACACTCGGTCCGATTTCCCCTTCCGTCAAAACAGGCGGAATCAGATGAATTCGTACCACTCCCGGTCCTTCCGGATTCAGCGTGGTATGATGGACTTCATTAAAATGTGCTTTTGCATATTCAATTTCTCTTCTGGAATTTTTCATGGACTTGCTTCCCCTTTAATCATCTCATTCTGGAATGCATTTCATACAAGAATATATTAACACAAATAAGCCGTTTTAAGATAGGGGATTCAAACACAAACAGCATTGAATATTATCCGCATTTTTGCAATACCGGCGCCGTTATGATAGAATAGATATGGATTTGTTACAGCAATCTGAAAATAAAGGAGAATTTACAACAATGGACGAAAAAAAATTTGCCCTGTTAATCGATGCGGACAATATTTCCGCCAAATACATCAAAATTATCATTGACGAACTCGGAAAATACGGCACCATAACTTATAAACGTCTCTACGGTGATTTAAGCCGTACCAACAACAGAAGCTGGAAAAATGCTCTTCTGTCTCATTCCATTAATCCCGTACAGCAATACAATTACACAACCGGAAAGAATTCCACGGATTCCGCGATGATTATCGATGCCATGGACATCCTTTATTCCGGAAAAGTTGACGGCTTCTGTCTCGCATCCTCCGACAGCGATTTTACACGCCTTGCCATGCGTCTTCGTGAAGCCGGCATGACCGTGATTGGAATGGGCGAAAGCAAAACTCCGGAACCCTTCCGTGTGTCCTGTGAACGATTCTTTTTCCTGGATCTTCTTTGGGACGATTCCTTAAATGATTCGGAGTCCGACAGTGATTCGGAAGGTGGCAGCGAACAGGAAGAAGCAGCCATTACTCCTCTTCCCGCATTAGAATCCATGATTGCCAAAATCATCATGAATAACGGAATCGACGGAACACAGATGGACATCGGAGAACTTGGAAGCCGCATTACCAAATCGGATCCGGCATTTGATATCAGAAACTACGGCTATACCAAATTTTCGAAATTCTTAGAGCAGTTCCCTTCGATTCAGTTAATCAACCGCGACAATTCGGTTTCCGCAATCCTTCAGGAAACCTCTCTTTCTCTTGAAGCCATTGAAAACGAAGTCATCGATATTCTTTTAAAGGCAGAGGGACATACGATGAATACCGGACAGTTAAATCAGAACCTCTGTAAGATTTATCCGACCTTCAATGTACAGAATTACGGCTATAACCGGTTCAGCAAAATGTTAACGGAATTTCATTCCGTAAAAGTCACTTCTCTCGGCCGCGTGGTAACCTTAATCGACGCAAAAAAAGCCAACGTAAAAAGCGGTGATCCCAAAAAAACGGATAATAAGAGCAGAGATAACAGAAAAAAAGCCGCCCCGGACGTAAATTCGAAATCCCCCCGAAAAAAACACTAGAAAAATGACACATGGGGACGGGGACATAGTGTCATTGATATCCATTTTCAAAGAAGCGCTTCAATTCGCTTCTTTGCTTTTTCGTATTCAAAATCAATTACGTCTTCCCTTGCCTTATAAAGCATTCTTCGCATCTCCGCGCTCAGCTCGCTTTTTAGAAGTTCCTCGAGTTCTTCTTCGGCTGTTTTTTCGTCCAATAAATCAATTGCATCCAAAACGTCATTTAAACGGCTCATTACCTCTTCTTCCGAGTATTGCTTTCCGTCCGAAACAATCTCCCTGTTTAAGTCGATTCCGTTTTCCTTTAAGACATACCGGATATTTACCAGCAAAAGCTCATACTCTTTAAACAAGCGCTCTGATTTTTCTTTCGCTTCCAGAAAACGCTCCTCTTTTACCGCAAACTCCTCTTCCCCTGCAAGCTCGGAGAGACTGTTCGCGCCGATTCCAAGCATCAGCCCTTTCACGGCATGCGCTTCCATTCCGAAGCCTTCATAATTCTGTTCGGAAAGCATCTGCTTCATTCTTTCAATCTGTTTTCCGCCATCCTCATAAAGATACTTCAGCGCCTGTAAGTATCGTTCGGTATCATAGCCGTATCGTAACAGTCCCGCATTGACATCAACGCCGGGTAAAATAATCGTTTTTTTCGTCTTTCCGGTGGAATTTCTGCCTCCGGTAAACTGAACTATGTCCATCGGAAGATATTTCAATAAAATAGCCTCCAGAACAGATAATTCAATCGGTTTCGCGATATAATCCGAAAATCCGTTTTGTAAAAATAAATCCTTTGCACCAACTACTGCATCTGCGGTTAATGCAATCACCGGAATATCAAATTCCTTCCCGAACTGCTTTTTTATATTTTTAACCGTTTCAATTCCGTCCATTTCCGGCATCATGTAATCCATAAAAATCATATGATACGACCTGTCTTTTTGAAGCATTTCGATAGATTCTTTTCCACCGGATGCGATATCCGCATTGATTCGATAAATGGACAAAAGCTCCTTAATCACTTTTCGATTGGTCAGGTTATCATCCACACAGAGAATCCTTGCTTTCGGTGCTACAAAATCCTCCTGCAGATTATTGGACTGAACCGGTGCATTTTGCACAGAAACCTCACCCATCGGAGCATGATCCCAGATTTTCTGTTTTACAAAAAAGGAAAATTTCGACCCTTCTCCGTAAACACTTTCAACCTTGATTTCTCCGCCCATGCTCTCCGTCAGGCGCTTGCAGATTGCAAGTCCTAAACCGGTTCCCTGAATATCGATATGCTTTCGAAGCTCGAAACGCTGAAAGCTGTCAAAGAGACTTGGAATTGCCTTTTCCATAATACCGCAGCCGGTATCTTCCACAATAAAAATAATGGTACAGAATTCATCGGATTCCTCGTCTTCCTTCCAGTCAATGGTCAGCTTAACATATCCTTTTTCCGTATATTTGCAGGCATTATCCAAAAGATTGATTAAAATCTGCCGGATATGTGTGGCATCCCCACGCAATCCCTTCGGCATATTTTCGGAAAAATCGGTTTTAAATTCCAACCCTTTCTGTATAATTCTCGGTGACATCTGGCGAAGAACCTCCCGAATGCAGGAAGACGTATCGTAATTCACCTCCACACTTTCTAACTGTCCGGATTCGATTTTTGAAAAATCCAAAATACCGCTGATAATGGAGGAAAGCATCTCTCCTGCACTCTTAATGTCACCTGCCATCGATAATACTTCCGGCTTCGCATTGCTTCGAAGGATCATTTCCGTGGTTCCCATAATCGCATTAATCGGGGTCCTTATTTCATGAGACATATTGGCCAAAAACAAAGATTTTGCCTGGCTTGCTTCTTCTGCCTGATTCTTCAGTTCAATCAGACGTTTTGTATTTTCTACTTCTTCTGTCTTATCGAAAAGCCACAGACTGTAACCTTTCAGCGTATTCTTATCATAAAACGGGGAAACGGAAACCTGATAAAGACGATTGTTAATCTCCATCGTCCGGGTATTATTTCGAAAAACCTCCGCTACAACTTCGCTTCGTTTGCGACGATCCTTTAATTCCGGAAGGATCTCAAAAGCGCGACTGCTTGCAAATAACAGTTCCTTGGAAACGTCCACAACAAAATAAATTTCATTAATGGATTCCACAATACTTTCCTTTGCAACCTGCGTCGGATCCAGTAATCGGAACCGGTATACCATATAAATCAAAAAACTCATTCCAACCACAATGGAACCGGGTACCGGATTAAAGCCCATTCTTTCAGGAGTCAGGAAACAAAATAAAACATAGGAAACCACAGCCGGAAGAAAACAAAGATCCAAAAGAAAAATCGGCGTCGAAGATGCTTTCTTACGCTTGAAATCCTTTATGGTACAGATCACGATAAAAACAATCTGTGCAATCGTATAAAGCAGGGAAATACAGCAAACGATTCCGGGTGTCACATCGATATGCGGATATAATGTTCCTCCTTCATGATAGACAATATTGCTGAAATACAAATGATGATATTCTGCAGAAAGAGCAAAGAAAACGATGATCATGTCTGCACTGAGCATGATAAACCGTACCGTTTTCGGAATAGACACATTACAGCACCGGCCGATAAAAAATACCAGAAAGGTAATCAGAAAAACCAAACCAAGCAGCTGAATTTTTACACTGATGATGGAAAAGGCTTCCCCGGTTCCGAGCATTTCCTCGGTATATCCTAAAATGACCAAAAGGTTGCTTACCATAGCGGCAAAAAGATACTTGGAAGTATCCGTTCCCTTTTCGGAAAGAATAATTCCGATAAAAATCATGGAAGCAAAGATCAAAAGTAAATGTACTCCGACAATAAACTGAAACATAATCATCTCCTACAGGATTGTATATGTTTATTGTGTAACCGATAACTGTGCTTATTGTATAACAAAGAAAATAAAAAATCGAGAAAAAAGGAAAAACAGAAAACAAAAACCCCGAGACGTTAATCTCGGGGCCCTTGCTTGTGTAAAAGGGGAATTCTTTCGGAATCGTAATTAGTACTCATTACTAATTCTGTTATTATTATATTAGCGATACTCGTTAAAATCTATAATTATATTGAACAAAATTAACAATATATTAGCATTATTTATTTTAGTGAATTAAAGCAGTCAAGTATTATTCCGTAAAATCAAGAGCAAACATCGAAATCCCGTGATAGCTTCCTTTCAGCTTCTCATACTCTTCATCGGAATTTGCATAAGGGACTAAAACTCCTCTGTTATAGCTGATCAGAATCCGATTATGCTGGGGATCAAAATCAAGTCCTTCCATTTCACCCTGAATGAGAATATTTTCAAATTCACATTCCTCGACCACATCGAATTCAATTTTGGACAAATCCACCACACAGCGGTATAAATGATCCGGCTGGAATTCCTCTGCATCCCCGTCATCCGCCGTAAAAAACAAGGATCCCTTATAATACGATATTCCCTGCGCATACCGGATTGGCGGATTTAAATGAAATCTCCCGAGATACTCCCCTGTTTCCAAATCGTAACGATAAACAAATTCACCGGTTCTTTCATTTACCCAGGAACTAAGCCACAGAGAGTTCGTATCCGGATCTACCGTAATTCCGGAAATTTCACGAAGACCGCTTCCCTTTGCAATCGGATAGGTCCTCTTTAATTCAAAGGTCGAGGCATCATAAACCGCAATCATAAAATTATAAGCAAACGGATATCGAAAGCACTCTACACCGGCAAACAATTCCCCTCGATAAATATCAATATCGCTGATATGATTTACATCCTCTTCGATTTCCTCAAAGGGCGTTTTGCAGGTATTAACAACATTCCAGTTCCAGTCATAATGTGTCAGAAACTGATTTCCACTGATATAATAATCCCCTCTTGCCCATGCAATTCCCTGTCTGCCATCCACAGGCTTCGTATCAACAAAGGAATAGGAATAAAGAGGCAAAAGCGGTATTTCTTCAACAATCTCTTCCGCTTCGGACGTAATCCGATATAAATCCGAAGGAAATTCCGAAAACGGTTCCGTTTCGCTTTCCGCTTCCGCAGCTGTCTTGCCGGATCTGCAGCCGGTCGTCAGGACTACGACTGCAAGGGTTGTCAAAATGATTGTCAGAATTTTTTTTCGAATCATCAAATACTTTGCAAACCTCTCCATAGTGTAAAAAAACCTCGAAAAGTATTGATTTCCAACTTTTCGAGGTTTACAGGGGATGAGAGAATCGAACTCCCACCAAAGGTTTTGGAGACCCCTATCATACCATTTGACCAATCCCCTA
>CACZRH010000057.1 GCA_902783455.1 uncultured Lachnospiraceae bacterium
TAATAATATAGATTTTTAAGAAGGATTACAGTTATGGATAACAAGAAACTCAGTCAGGCGAATAATTTTGTACAGAATGTTTCCGAATTGACGGAATCTTTAAAGAGCAATAACATACCTGCTAACCGGATATTTGATACGATTATCGTGCAGATGAAGGAATTGGATGATGCAATTCATGAACGTCGCGGAATGCGTCCAAGCGTTGAAGATATTGAGAGGCTTCAGGAAAAAATGGAGATTCTGGATTCTTTGGCAGATGTTTATTTAAATACCGTTCGGGAAGCCGGTGTACAGGGTGAGCAGGCAGAAAATCAGCTTGATACTGTTAAACGGACAAAAGATTTTGTTAATGAATACCGGGATACCATTACGCGTTATAAATCCGTTCTGGAAAGGAATGAAGAAGTTGCCGGAGATGATAAGGACAGTATTGCATATGATAAACTGACTTCCATTACGGAAAGATCCAATTTTGTCAGCGAACTGATTCAGAAAGGTTCTGAAAGCGCCGTAACATCCATAAAAATGATGGAAGGTCTTTCTGAAAAGCGGGAACGGGATTTGACTGAACAGGATAAAAAGACAATCCGTTACGGCATGGCATCGGCATCAATGGTGGAAAGACTTTTGCTTGGCGGAGAAGAAGTTCAGAATCTTCGTACGTATGTCAGAAGAAACGGAGAATATGAGAATCTGGTATCCATGGTTGCGGAATCGAAAGAATTTAAAGAGCTGACGAATCCGATCTGTAATCCGAAGGGAGTGGAAGTGTTCTTAAAGGATGAAAATTCCGGTAAAAAGCTTTGGAATAAGTTTGAAGGAAAAGTAAGAGAGAATCATCAGGCCGCTTCGGAAAAAGAACTCGGCACCGAAAAGGGTAAGAAAAAAGAAGTATCCAAAAAGGGCAAGGCTCCCGTTCGTTCCGCAAACGAAGTATTAGAGCGAAGGATGGAAACACCAAAGGAAAAGGAAAAAAGAAAAGATCTGGAATTAAAAGAGAAAAAAGAGAAAGAAAAAAAGTTAGAACAAAAACAGGAAAAGAAATTAGAACCCAGGAAACTGAAAGGTCCCGGAATGTAAAAAAAGGGGTCTGAGCCCTGTTTTATCATTGAGTATCAGTAAGGAAACTCCTTCATCAGGTGTTTCCTTAAACTGTTTTAAAGAGTACACGTTTTGTTGGACATCTGTTGGACGCGGTATTTTATCATGAAATCCGTAAAGTGATAAAGGCTTTTTCAAAAGTAAGAATGTAAGCCTCAATTCCAAAGGAGCGTAAAACCATGCCGAATACAAAAAAATCATTAGAAAAAAAATATCCCGATTATAACGCAAAACTTATCAATCTTCAGTTCAACAAGTTTAATACGATGATGGGAACTCAGATTCGTAATAAATTAGGACAGGAAGCATATAATCAGTTTATAAATGAATCTGAACAGATTAATGAATATATTATTCCGGCACATCTCGAGATGATTCAGGGGCTGGAGTTTACCGATATTGTATTAAATGAGCAGGGATGTAAGAAAGCAAAAGATTTCTTTAAAAAATGGACGGAGAAACTGGACGCCGGATTAGAAAATAATACCGGAAAATTTGCATCTTATAATAAAGATGAGACATATGTTTCCAATCCGGAAAACGGAGATTTAGTAAGGGCGATTCTTGATAATCCGCCTATTTGTGTTTTGCTGCTCGGTTTTGGAAATGGTTTTAAAACTACGAAAGTACAAAAGGTTGCAGTGCCGGGCAAACCGGGTGTTTTTCAGGATGAGATTACGGATAATTCTTCCGAGGTTATAAACGGCATGGGAGAGGATTTGTTTAATTCCCTGAATAATTATTATCATGGTTTAAGAAAAATTGTTGAAGTTCAGTATAAAAGGCAGAAGGATATAGACAATCATCTCGGGGAGATGAATGAAAAAAAATTCCTGGAAGAGTATAAGCAGGCTCTTTTGCAAACCGTAAATGCCTATGAAGAAACCGTAAGGTTACATAAAAGCAAACTCGATGATAACGGTAATCCGAAGGAATTTGCTGATTTTCTTCAGAATCCTTTATCTGAAATAACCGATGTTAATCCGGGAGAAATGAGAGCACATAATTCTTCCGCAATTGCCGGACTGAAAGCACAGATTCGTGCCATTGATCTTGGATGGGGAGCGGATGAAACCGGTATTTTCGGATTCTTAGGAGAAACCGAGAGAGAAATTGAAATTGAAAAAATAAAACTTGCCCGGGCTAAATCAGCCATGGAAAGCATGGAGGAAGGTCCGCAAAAACAGAAAAACCAGCGTGACATAGAAAAAAACGAAAAAAGTCTTTCCCTTCTGGAAGAAGAATATAAAAAGCTTCGTGAAGAATGCTGGGATGTGGATGTAAAAGGTCGTCGTGATCTGAAAATTGAGATTACTTCGAAAATCAAGGACTTTGCTGAACGGCACAGGCGCGAGGCTGGTATTTTTGATGCAACCGGAAAACAAAATTATTATACCTCAGCTCATATGACTGCGGATAATGTTCTGAATCCGTATGAAATGAGCGGACTTAACAAGGCGGATCAGTTAAAAGGCATTATGGATGATTTGGATGACGTGGACGGAACGTTCCAGAAATCCTCCGAAAATTTCAAGACGCTTAGAAAACGTTTGGAAGAATTAAATGCGCTTGCAAAGAAATACCGCGGCGAAATGAACCGGGAACAGATGGATGAGTACCTTAAGAAGGCGGATGAAGTGAAAGCTGCAAGAGATACCTATCTGGCCGGAAAGAAGAGAGAAGAAGATCTTTATGCGGCATCCCATAACGGAGAAAAGCCGGAACGCAAGCCCATCACGACAAAACGAATCGGTTTTGCCATGGGGCTTGAAAAGAGACTGAATATTCATCTTGAGAATGCCACATCTCGTTTTAAGGAAGATGTATCCTGTAATCCGGAAGAACATGCAATGGCACTTCTCTCACGAAGAATGCGCTCGGAAGAGAATTACAGAAATGCAAATGTTCCTTCTAAGAGCATCAATCAGAACCATGAATTTGTAAAAAGCGTATATCGTTCTTTATACTTAGAACAGGTTTATACCAGACTCCGATTGGAAGATGATTTTACGGCGGAGGATATGGAGAAGGAATTAAGTTCGAAGAAAATTGAAGCCGGAGCGGAAAGACTTCAGCAAACATTCGATGACTTAGGACTTTCGGAGCATATTTTAAATGATATTAATTTAAGAATCAAAGTAAAATCAAATGATTTCGGATTTGGAAAAGAATTCATTCAAACAGAACTGAAACAGGAAATGCTTTATGCATTTCGTGATAATAAAGCCGGAACCGGTGCTTTAATCAATTCATTTGGATTTTATGACATGCAGCCGGAATTCGATGATATCCCGGATCCGGATGAATCATACGGCTTCGGAAGGCATTTTCCGGAGTATTATGATAAGGATCCGGTAACCGGTGTAAGCCGTCTTGCCGAACTTGAGAGTAAGCTTGGAATCCGGGAAGAGGATACGCTTACCGCTTATGATAAGCAGAAGAAAGAAAACGTTACGGATCTTAAAAAAGAGGATTATAAGCTTATTTTCACTAAAGACGGATATATGGAGAAACTCCATGATTATCTGAAACACACCCTGGGCGATCAGGCAGATTATACGGAAGACGGACATATTGAGATTAAGCAGGGAGAATTGGAAAAGGTTGACAATACTCTTGTAGAACTTACGAATACTTATAATGCGGTTTTGAATCTGGAATATCAGAAACTATTAAATGATCATTTTGACAAATGGACGGAAGCCAATTCGAAACAGTTCTCTGATCAGTATCGTTTTAACTTCGGATCTTTGCCTGGTTATATCGGCAGTTGGATGTTAAAAGAATTTGAAAACAACGGTGCTGCATCGCAGGAAACCATACAGTTAAAAGATGTCGTTACTGCAAGAAAGGACTCTCTTCACGGCGACATGAGTATTGATGAATTATTTTCCGTATCCGGAAGAAAACTGACGGAAAATGAAAAGCTGCTTTTAAAGATTGAAGAAGAGGAAGTGAATGAACCGAATTTAAGACGGTATACCTTCCAGTATGGATTAAATGAATACAAAGCTTCTCTTGGTGATCATATCGTTCCGGATGAGGAGAAGGACCGCTTAATGGAAAAAGCCATGAGCGAATTTGCGGATGACATGGATTTATCCGGAATGACCGGAAAGGAATTAAAGGAATTTCTTCCGATTTTTGGCAAATCCGATACTTTCCGTGATTTTCTTGCAAATGCTTCCGCAGCCGCAGATGCTGCCCTGAAACGTCCGTTGGATGATGCTGCGAAATTAAAGGCCAATGAATATAAAAACTATGTCGAAGACAGAAAAGCGAGACAGGATGCGATAAAGGCAGAAAAAGAATTTAAAGAAAAAAATGTGAATTTAGAATCTGTGCAGCCCATAAAGCCGGGAGAAGAACCGGAAGAAGTATTAAAGCATATGATTCGTAAGGAAGAAATCAAAAGATCCGATCTGATAAAAGACTTAAAAAATAATGAGAATTCCATGCAGACAAAAAAACAGATTGTATCCTCTGCCTGCCGGTCTCTCTATATGGAAATGCTAAAGCAGAAATATCCGACGAATCCGGTTTTACTGGATGAGAATCAGGTTGAGGGAAATAATGCGAATCTGCGTAAAGCACTGGCGCTTGGATTCAGGGATAAAAGAAATGCCGAAACCTTTACAAAGATTTTAAGCACACAAGGTTTTTCCGAGCATTTTCAAACAGAACTTTTCGAAATCGCAACAAAGAAGGGAAGTCTTTCTCATCAGGATATTATTCAGGCAAGAGATCATGCACTGATTAAAGCACTGAGTGAAGCCGTTCCGGAGTTTAAAACGGATAACGACGGAAAAATAATCAGTCCGGAATTAAAGGTGGAGAAAGACGGTAAACATATAAAGCCGGAAAATAAAGCAGAAGCTCTTGAAGTGGCGGAACGTGAAATTTCGTATATCAAGATCGAGAATTTAAGAAGAGTCGATATTGCATTGAAATCGAATGTTCTTAATGTACCGAACATTAGCAAACTGCCTTGGATGAAGAATAATCCGAATTTTAAAAACTTTGAATTTGTAACGGATTATAATGTTGCGAATAAAGTAAATAAAGGACCTCAGGCCGGACCTCATATGTAATGTATTTAATGTATCAAAAAAGGGACTTTTTTTCCGTCTCTTGAAGTGTTTTTGTTGGACATCTGATGGACAATTCATCTTATAATACCTGTAGATAATGGTTTAAGTGGGTGAAAAAGCCCTGAAATCAAGAAGATTTAAGAAAAATAAAATTGTTTATAGAAAGAAAAAATATAGGATTTGAATGAATCTAAGGAGGATACGGATATGCCGCCGAAAAAAATCTTTTTAACACACGATGAAGTGAATGACTTAAATGCTTTTACCAGCGTTATTTTTACGAAAGAGGAAAATGCGGAATTAAAGCCTGCTCTTGACAGAATTGCTGAGCGGTTTGGATATCGCGTCAACGGCAGGTCTTCAGCAGATACGGCGCTTCGCTATTATATTCTTGCCAATTCCAATCATACCGTGGAAGATTTGACAGATATGTCGAGCTTTTCCCATGATGAGCTTATGAATTACATGAAAGGGTTCATCGAAATGATGGATGACACAAAACGTCCGGCGACGGAATGTGCCAAA
>CACZRH010000058.1 GCA_902783455.1 uncultured Lachnospiraceae bacterium
GCAGCCGGAACCTTCATGGCGATCTTCGGAGTTTAATGACACTTTGAGAATCATCTTTTGAACATACTAGGAGGTACTATTTGATGGCTGAAAACGCTAAAACAGTTGAAAAAAAGCCTGTTAAGATTACGGAGACGATTCTTCGTGACGCTCATCAGTCTTTGATCGCAACCAGAATGCCGACCGAAATCATGCTTCCCATCATCGATACGATGGACAAAGTCGGATATCACTCCGTAGAGTGCTGGGGCGGTGCAACCTTCGATGCTTCCCTTCGTTTCTTAAAGGAAGATCCCTGGGACAGACTTCGTAAATTAAGAGACGGATTCAAGAACACCAAGCTTCAGATGTTATTCCGCGGACAGAACATCCTCGGATATCGTCCTTACGCAGATGACGTGGTTTATGCATTCGTTGAAAAATCCATTGCAAACGGTATTGATATTATCCGTATTTTTGACTGCTTAAACGATCTTCGTAACTTACAGGCAGCCGTTGATGCTACCAATAAAATCAAAGCACAGGAAGGCAGAGGCCATGCGCAGATTGCACTTTCCTATACACTTGGTGATGCATATACCTTAGAGTACTGGGCAAATACCGCAAAGCAGATTGAAGAGATGGGTGCGGATTCCATCTGTATCAAGGATATGGCAGGTCTGCTTCTTCCTTACACTGCAGCAGAATTAATCAAAGCAATGAAGGAAAATACAAACCTTCCGATTCAGTTACATACCCATTATACTTCCGGTGTTGCTTCCATGACTCAGTTGAAGGCAGTAGAAGCAGGCGTTGACGTAATTGACTGTGCGATTTCTCCTTTTGCACTCGGTACTTCCCAACCTGCTACCGAAGTTATGGTAGAAACCTTTAAGGGTACTCCTTATGATTCCGGACTTGATCAGAAAATCCTTGCTCAGATTGCGGATTACTTCCGTCCTTACAGAGAAGAGTGCTTAGCAAGCGGACTTATGAATACCAAGGTTCTTGGTGTAAACATCAAGACATTGCTTTATCAGGTACCCGGCGGTATGCTTTCCAACATGGTTAGCCAGTTGAAAGAGCAGCATGCAGAAGACCGCTATAATGATGTGCTTGAAGAAATCCCGAGAGTACGTAAAGACTGCGGTGAACCTCCTTTGGTTACTCCTTCTTCACAGATTGTCGGAACCCAGGCAATCTTCAATGTCCTGATGGGAGAGCGTTATAAAATGGCTACCGGCGAATTTAAAGATTTACTTCGCGGTAACTACGGCCAGACCGTAAAACCGATGGACCAGGCAGTCATCGACAAGGTTATTCCGGGCGAACCCAGATCTACCGCAAGAAGTGCGGAAGCTACCGGACATACCGAGCCGGAGCTTGAGAAGATTGAAGCGGAAATGAAAGAATGGAAGCAGCAGGATGAGGACGTATTATCCTATGCTTTGTTCCCGCAGGTTGCTACGGACTTCTTTAAATATCGTATGGGACAGCAGGAAAAGATTGATCTTTCCGCAGCTGACACAAAGAACGGGGCTTATCCTGTTTAATTATAAACGATAGAAAAATGGAACAACCCCTGCGTGATTTGCAGGGGTTGTTCTGTATAATCTTAAAAAGACCCACATTAAAACGAGGTATCATGATATGAAATCACTTGCTTTTCACAAAGAACAGGGACCATCCATACGTTTGATTAACGGCATCATGCTTGGTGCGGCGGTAATCATTTCAGCTGTTTTATTTTGGGCGACGAACCGAACGACGACACTCTATAATGAGTCCTATAAGGCAACACAGAATCTTTTGATTTTGAGGGAAAGCGCAGACAATCTTTTAGAGGCTTCCGATTATCTGACGGAAGAAATGCGTGCTTTTGTCGTAACCGGTGAGAGAAAGTATCTGAATAATTATTTCGAAGAAGCAATGGTGGACAAACACAGGGAGAATGCGCTGGATGCCCTTCGTGAAAACAACGAAAGAAGTATTGCTTATCAGAATCTGCAGCATGCAATGGTTAATTCCGTGGATTTAATGGATGTTGAATATTATGCTGCAAAGCTTGCGATAGAAGGATACGGATATGAATTGTCCACGTATCCGGAAGTAATTAAAAATGTTAAAATTAAGGAACAGGATGAAAATTTAAACAGTGCAAAGAAACTGGAAGCTGCACAGGAAATGCTGTTTGACGATAATTATACGCAAAAGAAGGATCACATTCGGGATTATACGGAAAACTGTTTAAAAGAGCTTTCCGATGAAGTGCAGGAAAAACAGCTTGAAACCGCAACAAAATTAAGAAAACAGGTTGCATTGGAGCATGTGCTTACGGTTGTTTTGATTGTTATTGTTATTATTATTGTTCTTCTGACGTTCCTTTTGGTAATCCGTCCGCTTTCTGAAGCGGTAGAGAGCATCCGGAAAGAGGAAGACATTGATTTAAAGGGTGCATACGAAATCCGGTTTCTTGCGAAAACCTATAACTTAATGTATCAGACCAATCTGATCAGCAAGGAAAAGTTAAATTATGAAGCAACGCACGATAAGCTTACGGGGCTGTATAACCGTCGTGGCTACGATTTTTTACTGAAAAACGTGGATATGGAAACATCGGCTCTTTTAATTATTGACCTCGATGAATTTAAAAAAGTCAATGATACTTACGGACATGATATCGGCGATAAGGTCCTGACAAAGGCGGCGGATGTCATTTATAACAGTTTCCGGAATCAGGATTATATCTGTCGAATCGGCGGTGATGAGTTTGCGGTCATCATGGTACATTCTGATTCGTCCTTAAAGGAATTAGTCGATCGCAAAGTGGAATTGATGAATCAGAAAATGAAAAAGGATACGGATAATGTTCCGGCTGTTACTTTTTCCGCAGGTGTTGCTTTCGGTGAAAGCGGAAGAAGCGTGGATGAGATTTTTAAAGAAGCTGACAATGCCCTTTACATTGCAAAACAGGAAGGCAAAGC
>CACZRH010000059.1 GCA_902783455.1 uncultured Lachnospiraceae bacterium
CTTCCTCTGCTGCCTCTTCTGCAGGCACTTCCTCTGCTGCCTCTTCTGCAGGTGCTTCCTCTGCTGCCTCTTCTGCAGGTGCTTCTTCAGCTACCTCTTCTGCAGATGCTTCAACGGTTTCTTCCACAATTTCCGCTACAGGAATTTCCGTTACCTCATCATCCCCAAGCTCAACCACTTCGCCAACCGGTTCCTCATCATCAAAGAAAAATTCTTCCGTGCGAACCGTATCTCCGAAAGTCGGATTCTTATCGAATCCCGTGAAAAAATCACCTTCTTCATTGATTCCGGCACTTACAGCAGCAGGAATTTCCTGTGTTTCAAGCGGTTCACCGGATTCGATTGTAACTTCTTCAAATACAAAGTCATCCTCATCTCCGTTATTCTCTTCGGTTTTTTTGTTACTCTCGTCATCGCCCTGGTCGATGTCGGAAGCAGCTTCTTCTACCACCACCACTTCCGAATCACTCCCGTCACTTGAGCGGTCACCTCCGTCAATTATTTTCTGAACAGCTCCCGTTCCTTCCATGGGATCCAGTCTGGGACGCTCTTTTTCAGCGCGTTCCCTCTCTTCGCGATCTAATTCTTCCTGACTCTTAACCGGTTTCACACCATCGTAATAAGTCTGAATATTGCTTCTGTCTATTACCTTATCCGGCTCTTTGTCTTTTTCTTCCAGCCAGAATTCCTGACGTTTTTCAATTACATATCCGTTCTCATTTGCTTTCTCGGAAGGCTTCTCGTCGGATTCTTTCTTTTCCGTATCGGATTCCTTTTTCTCCTCACCGGACTCCTTTGATGCGTCGGATTCTTTCTTTTCTCCGGAAGATTTCTCATCAGATTCCTTCTTTTCCGAAGCTTCTTTAGAATCCTCTTTCTTTTCCGATGCCTCTTTAGACTCTTCTTTCTTTTCAGAGTCCTCCTTCACGGCATCCTTCTTAGCCTCGTCTCCCGCAGCCGCATCTTTCTTCTCCTCGGCTTTCGCTGCCCGGAAAGGATTGGATTCCTCTTCCTCCAGCCTGGTAAACTTGTCCCTTGATTCCGCGCAAATCGGGCATTCCATTATTTCAATGAATTTAATGCCGGC
Source organism: uncultured Lachnospiraceae bacterium (assembly GCA_902783455.1). Classification (GTDB taxonomy): domain Bacteria; phylum Bacillota; class Clostridia; order Lachnospirales; family Lachnospiraceae; genus UBA3766. Next base: position 1,088 of record CACZRH010000059.1, read on the forward strand.
CTGCTGCTCATCAAAAATGTACCCGCAAACACTACATTCGAATTTTGCCATTTTAACCTCCCAATTTTTTCCATAATAATAAAGAAAAACTATCCTTGTAATTTTACCATAAACATTATCAATTTACCACAATTATGTTATGATATAGGGGAATTGAAAATATCCGCATCGGATTATTTTTCAAAAGCTAAAGGGGGCATCTTACATGGAAATCAAAGAAACTGCATTTGAACACATCTCCAAATCCGACAATCTGACGCTTTCGGCAATGCGAATCGAACCGGTAAATCCGTCTGAAATAAAGGGAATTGTTCAACTTGTTCACGGTATGTGCGAATATAAAGAGCGCTATCGCGACTTCATGCAATTCCTTGCAAGGAACGGTTATCTTACCGTTATACATGACCATCGCGGTCACGGAAAAAGCATAAAAGAACCGGATGATTTGGGTTACATGTATGAAAGCGGCTACGTCGGCATCGTCAAAGACATCCATGAAATCACGCTTGTCATCAAAGCATATGCAAAACGCATTACCGGTCGTGACGATTTGCCTTTTACCCTGCTCGGTCATAGTATGGGTTCCATGGCTGTACGCTGCTACATTCGCAAATTTGACAAAGAGATCGATAAACTCTGCGTCATCGGGTGCCCTTCCAAACTGTCCGGAACCAAAGCCGGAATTATGACGATCCGGGCTTTTGAAAAATTCAAGGGTGATCGTGCCCGCTTATCCTTAATTGCAGGCCTCGTCATGGGCAGATATGAGACAAAATTTAAAAATGAAGGTATCCCACATTCCTGGGTGAATTCCGATCTCGAAAAGGTAAAAGAATATAACAATGATCCTTACTGTAACTATTGCTTTACCTTAAACGGTTTCGAAAATCTCGCCAAGCTGACCATGTTAACCTACCGGGACGGCGGACACGTAATGGACAATCCGAACCTCCCGATCCGCTTCTTCTCGGGAGTCGATGACCCCTGCGCCGTAAGCCCGAAAGCATTTACGGCTGCAATGGAATTTTTAAAGAAACAGGGTTACCGGGACGTTGACGGAAAAATGTATTTTGGAATGCGCCATGAAATCCTCAATGAGCCGGACCATCAAACCGTTTACGATGATATTCTGCAATTTATAAATGACTGACCAAAATCCGACTTCGTCTTTCCGTCGTTTTAAGGAGGTATAATGGGAAATTATATTCTGGCATTCGATGCAGGCACTACTTCCGAACGTGCCATCGTATTTGATAAAAACAGCGCCATCGTCAGTGTGGCTCAAAAAGAAATCACGCAATATTATCCTCACAAAGGCTGGGTGGAACACGACCCGATGGAACTGTGGTCCTCGCAGCTTGGCGTTGCAGTGGAAGCAATGTCTTTGGCAGGAATCGAAGCCGCTGACGTGGATTCCATCGGTATTACCAACCAGCGCGAGACAACGATTGTCTGGGATAAAAATACCGGCCTTCCGATATACAATGCAATTGTCTGGCAATGCCGCCGGACCGCTTCCATTTGTGAAACCCTCTCCTCCTACCGGGAGATGATTCGGGAAAAAACAGGCCTGGAGCTGGACCCTTATTTTTCCGCCACCAAAATAAAATGGATTCTGGATAACGTACCCGGCGCCAGAGACAAAGCCGATGCCGGACAGCTTCTTTTCGGCACCGTGGAAACCTGGATGATCTGGAAGCTTACAAAGGGGGCCCGTCATATTACGGATTTAAGCAATGCCTCCAGAACCATGCTTTTTAACATACACACACTGACCTGGGACCGGGAAATCTGTGACTTACTTGACATTCCGATGAGCATGCTTCCCACACCGGTGGAAAACAGTCAGATTTACGGAGAAAGCGCAAAGGATTATCTCGGCGGACCGATTCGGATTGCAGGTGCAGCAGGTGACCAGCAGGCCGCACTGTTCGGTCAGAAATGTTTTCAAAAAGGGGATATCAAGAATACCTATGGTACCGGTTGCTTTTTGTTAATGAATACCGGAAGAGATCCGATCACCTCCGAAAACGGCCTGGTTACCACCATCGGCTGGGGAAAGGGCGGAGAAATCACCTATGCCCTGGAAGGCTCCGTATTCATGGGCGGCGCCCTGATTCAGTGGCTTCGCGATGAACTTCGGTTAATTAACAATGCGCCCGAAACAGAGGAACTTGCTTCCAAAGTTGACAATACCAACGGGTGCTATATCGTTCCTGCTTTTACCGGTCTCGGCGCTCCTTACTGGAAACCGGAAGCAAGCGGAATTATCTGCGGTCTGACACGTGGTGTCAACCGTTATCATATTATCCGTGCAGCTCTTGACGCTATCACTTATCAGGTCAATGATATTGTGGATGCCATGAAAAAGGATTCCCATAATCCCGTAAGTGCCATCCGTGTGGACGGCGGAGCAAGTGTCAACAATTACCTGATGCAGATGCAGTCCAATATCAGCAACGTTTCCGTGATTCGTCCGGACTGTGTGGAAACGACTGCTCTCGGAGCTGCCTATCTCGCCGGTCTCGCAACGGGTTTTTGGAAGGACGAAGAAGACATTCTGAATTCTTCTGCCGGTGATACGATTTTTAATCCGAATATGGATGCGAAACAAAGAGAAGAATTAATCAAAGGCTGGACGGATTCCGTCGGCATATTACTGAAATAACGAAAAAGACATGAATTTGGAACAGGAAAAACAACCGAAAAAAAATTATCGCCTCACCATTTCCTATGACGGCACCCGATATTTCGGATGGGAACACCAGCCGAATACTGATATGACCATTCAGGGAAAAATCGAAACCGTTTTATCCCGCATGACCGGGGAGGATGTCGAGGTTCTCGGTGCAGGCCGTACCGATGCGGGTGTCCACGCGAAAGCAATGGTGGCGAACTGCTTTTTATCCACCGCCCTCACCGAACAGGAAATAAAAGAATATTTAAATCAATATCTTCCGGATGACATCTGCATCACAAATGTTTCTTCAGCCGGACCGCGTTTTCATGCGCGTTACAATGCGCTTGGAAAAACCTACTGCTACACCTGTTACATCGGCGAAAACAAACCGATCTTTAACCGCAAATATGTATATCGTCTCGAAAATCGTCCCAATATCGATAAAATGAAATCCGCAGCTTCGTATTTAACAGGCGAGCATGATTTTGCTGCCTTTTGCAGTAATCCAAAAATGAAAAAATCCACGGTACGAACCGTAGACTTAATCGAGATATCCGCAAACGGGGATTTTTTAACCTTTACGTTTCACGGAAACGGCTTTTTACAGCACATGGTCCGGATTCTCGTCGGAACATTGCTCGAAGTCGGCTTCGGCACAAGGACGCCCGAAAGCATCCTGACACTGTTAGAGAAAAAAGACCGTAAAGAGGCCGGTCCCACCGCGCCCGCCTGCGGCCTTTGTTTAATATCAATCGACTATCACTGAAATTATATGAAAATCATCGCAAGAATCAAAACCGATTTTCCGGAAAAATTCGGAATACCGAGACAGAGTTCAAGAATTGACTGCCTGAAAGGGCAGATTATTTTTGAGCCGAAATATCGTAGCGCGGATGCCGTAAAAGGGCTGGAAGGTTTTGATTATCTCTGGATTCTCTGGAAATTTGACGTTCCCGAAAAAGAAGGTTTTACCGCAACCGTACGTCCTCCGAGACTCGGCGGGAATACGCGTATGGGAGTTTTTGCCACACGCTCTCCTTTTCGTCCGAACCCCATCGGTCTTTCCTGCGTCCGGCTCGATGGTATCGAATATACCGATGACGGTCCGGTGATTCATGTCTCCGGAATCGATATGACGGATCATACTGCCATTTATGATATCAAGCCCTATCTCCCCTCTTACGATTCCCATCCCGAGGCAAGGGAAGGCTTTGCAAAAGAGCATCTTACACATCATCTGGAAGTTCTTTTTCCGGATGAGCTTCTTAAACAGATTCCCATTGAAAAAAGAATGGGAATCCTGGCCGTTCTGGCCGACGATCCCCGCCCTTCTTATCATGAAGACCCTGAACGAATATACGGCGTATCCTTCTCAGGGTTTAATGTGCAA
>CACZRH010000060.1 GCA_902783455.1 uncultured Lachnospiraceae bacterium
AAATCTCTCGCCAAAAAGACCGTAGATGACCGTTATGCCGGCGAAATGAATCCGATGAAGGATTATCCGACACGATTGAAACAGGCGATGATTCTTTATCACGGAAAAGATTTTATATTAAATAATGAGATTTTCGACGATAAAGACAATATCAGCGAAGTCGACAGTGATTACGATGACAGTGAAGTCGATATCAGCGAGATTAAGATTAACGAGAATAATATAGAAGACGATAACGAAATCAATGATAATAAGATTAATGATAACAAGATCAATGACAATATAATCAATGATGAGCCTAAGTCGTTCAAATCCTTAAAGGATGCAGCGGAACATAAATTCGGTGTAATTGCTAAAAAACTGGATGATGAATTATTTGCATTAATCGAAAAACGAAACAAATTTATGAAGAATCCGGAAAAAGCAAACAATCCGGAAGGTTTAAAGAAGCTGAATCAGTTAAATTTAAATATCCGTGATAAAGCATACGGGATTCTTTTCCTGGACATTCTGGATACAAAACGACTCGGAAAAACAATTGATGATAAACAGTATATCAAATTCCTGGATTCCGTTCATGATTTGAAATCGCATAAAGAATTCGAAGATACCATTGATTCAATACCGGGATTTCGAAAGACGTTTGAACTGAAAATCGATTCCATGAAGGATACAAGCGATATCTATAAATCCGTTCGTTTAAAGCGTGATGAGGCAATTGCGGAATCAACCATTAAACTGGATGAAGAAAAAATCAGGAAGTTTACCGATAAAATTGCCGGAAGACCGAATAGAATCAAAAAAATCCAGGATGAAATCGCGAAAAAGCTGAACCCGAATAATGAGAAGCCGAATCCGGACAAAAACAATCCGGGCGCTGACCAGCCGAACGGACCTGGAGCGAAAGGCGGAAATAATAAGGACATGAAACCGAAACTGTAAGTTCTGGTGCCGGATGCTTTGAAATTTAAAGCATCCGGCACTGTTATGCATTCAATACAAACTAAGTAATTTATTAATATATTATTTTATTGTTTGTTGGACATCGGATGGACATAGTATGTTATTTTTTTGTCAGAGTTTGAAAACCATATGATTTTCGACTCGAATATACTATAATAGTTACTAGGTTTTAAGTAGAACTCCAAAGGAGATGGCCAAAATGGATGGTACAAATTTTACAAAGACAAATGATGCTTTAAATATCGGTGAAATTGAGAAAACTAATGCAAAAACATTTGCTAAGGGAGAAAAAGAAGAAAAGCTCACCAGAAAAAACGTAAAGTTTATTCCGCTTCCGGATTATGATGTTTTTTTCAATTCCCAAAAAGAATATATTGCGGTAGATGATACCGGAAAATTATATGAAGATAAAGAGGCAATTAAGGAAAAACTTTCCGAGAACGAAACACGTCTTTATGTTTTTAATGCAGAAGGCGGTCTTCCGCATGCCATCGAAAATAAAAAGGGAAAGATTTATATAACGGATGATGTGGTTTCTTCAACCAATCAGCTTCCCGGAAATAAATTTACACCCGCGAAATCCGCCGCTGCATATGATATTGTATACGGCGCAAATGCTTCGAAATATAATGTTTTAAGCGATAAGCTGGATGATGCCAGAAATGATATCAATGCTGATAAATCGATTGAAAACCGCTACAGGGAAGAAACGCTTAAAAATGAGCGCGAAATAAAGCGTTTACAAAAGATTATACAGGAAGCACCGAAGATGCCGGAGAAACCGGACCCCGGGAAAATTCCCGAGGAACCGAAGTACGAACCGAGGAAGATTGAACCGCCGAAAAAGCCGGAAACCCCGGTTGCTCCGAACGCTCCGAAGAATAAACCCGTTGAACCGACGAAACCGATTCCTCCGTTTGAAATAAAGAATTTAAAGCCTTTTCGGAAACCGGTGGAACCTAAGCGGGAAGATTTTGTAAAAACGGAAGTGGGAAAAGCGCCCACATACAGCAAAGTCAGTCAGTTCTTATCCCGTCTGATTCTTCGCCGTGATTCGGAAGATTACAGAAAATATCTGGCTTATAAAGCCAAGGTTGTGGCGCGTGATGCAGAAGAACAAAAATTTGAAAAGGCGCTTCGAAAATATCAGAAAAGGAATGAACAATATAAGGCCAGAGAAAATGAAATAAAGCTTTATGAACAGCAGATTGCTGATAACCGCGAAGCGTATGACCGTTATATGGAAGAGAAAAAAGAATATGATGCCAAATATGTGGAATATAAGAAAGAGGCAATAAAATACAATAAGGAATTAGACGAATATAAAGCAAAAGCAGAGATTTTTAAAGTGGATCTTGAAAAATACCAGACCACTGCATTTGCCGATTATATGAAGCAAATGGACCAGTATCAAAAAGATCTGGAAGAAGAAAATAAACGCTCCAGAAAATATGATGTTGAGCTTCAGTTCTATAATTCAGCGAAAGATCGTTATCAGAAAGACATCGAAGAATATGCTTTAAAAGAGCAGAATTTAAAAAAGGAACAGGAAGAATATTTTAAAAAGAACGGTACAATTGAAGAGTGTGAACAAAAAATTGCAGCACTGAAAAAACGTAACGAAGATATAATTATTAACAAGGAAATTCATAAGAATACAGTTACGAAGGCCTTAGAGGAAGTCGAGGAGTTACATGATGATTTTGAAGCCGAACGGGCGGATAATAAAGATAACGCAAAGAAAATAGCAGAATATCGGAATCATATCGAAGTAAAACTCGAAGGTGTTGCATCTCTTCTTGAAAACAATGAAGTAACAAGTGATAATCTTCATGCCAATATCTGGTTACATGAGGCAAACTGTAAGGGAGGATATTTAGCAAACGCACAGGATAAGGCTGAATTACTGAAATATATTGCATCCCTTCAGGCGGAAGATAAAATCAGGAAGAATACCAATAATTATGAAACCAGAAATCCGCAGGCGGAAACCTCCGTACTGAATAATTTAAATAACAGAAATGCGGAATCGGAGCTTTATAACGATCCTGCAATGCAGGAAATCTTAAAGCAGTGGGGCAATAAACCGATTAATCCGAAAGCAATTGCCAGACAGTATTTTCAAAGAACCACGAAGCTGGATTATGAAATCAAATATAATCAGCTGGTTGATATTTCCAAAAATCTGGAAAAGGATTTCGGTATTAAGAAAATTGAGCCCGATGATTTCGAATCCTTTGTAAAAGCAGCTACCATGAAGGAAATTCTCAGGAATCTGAAGAATGCCCAGTTTGATGGAAGAATAGTCAATCTGGTGAAGGAGGAACTGGATGCGAATGACGGAAATAACCGGAATAATGATGTGGCACAAAGAATGAGAAAGAACCGCGCTCTTTATAAGACCTCATTTGATGAATTTTTAAAGAATCAGAAAGCGAAAGAGGAATCATTAAGCGCCTTGTCAGATGATTTAAAGCTTACGATGGGCATTAAGACCGATTATACTCTTACCGATATGTATAATGCCGTGAAAGCGACACAGGAAAATCTCTTAAAACAGGGTAAAATCGATAATAAGGGTCAGCTGGTTGCTCCTGTCAAAAAAGCGAATGAAATAAAGGAAGGACCGAAGGGAATGGGTTTTTAGTAAAATAGTAAAATAATAATGAAAACAACCGTTAAAACAGCGCGGAAAACAGACTGTTCTAACGGTTGTTTCGCTTTACAGAGACTTTATGCTGTGGTATTATTAATGTTTGGATAAAAGTTTACATAATTTATTATTGGAGGTTTTCAATGAAAAGGAGTTATTTGGTTAAGGGCTTATGCGTAGCACTGGCCGGACTGATGATTTTTTCGCTTGGTGGATGTAAGAAAAAATCTACTTCAGTTGCCGCAGATGCCAAGAAAAATGCAAAAAATGCCGTATTTAAGAAGGAAATAGATATTTCTGCCGATTTTGGGCCGACAAGCGCGAAAGCAAACGGCAATCATTTTGTTCTTATGCGTTCTGATTCCGGCAGCTTTGCTTATGCAGTCGGAAATATGGATGGCAGTGTTCAGCCTGCTGTCACGATCAATCTTGATTCCGAATCAAATTATGTTTCCAGTATGAATGTTGAACTGGCTTCGGATGGTTCCGTATTTTTTATAGATGGCCTTTCTGATTATGAAAACAATGAATTTGCCTATAAACTGGTTCATTATTCTGCAGACGGCAATAAGTTGGCAGAAGCCGATCTGGGATCAGAAAGTGTTTACGGAACGGCTGTTCTTAGTGATAGTACGTTTGTTATTCGTTATGAAAATGAATTACAGGTTTTTGATTCCAATTTAAATAAAACGAAAACCATTCCCAATACAAATGCATCCCAGAACTGGAATGATATTATTCCGAACGGAAAAGAACTGTATCTGTTTATGAATGAAAGCGGCACCGGAAACAGTGTTCATAAAGTGGATGTTGTAAACGGTACCGTCGGAGCCGCTATACCGTATACTGCCAAAAGCGGAACCAACCTTCCGGGAGACGGATATGATTTCTATATTTCAAGCAGCGGAAACGGAATTTCCGGTGTGAATTTAAGCCAGAATACCATTACGGAAGTATTTAACTTTATGGATTCCAATATTGATACATCACAGGATCTGAATGTAAAAATGTTTGATGCGGAACATGCACTTGTGATGTCGGATCCTTATTCGGAAAATGCTTTTATTTCGATTTATAAGAAAGTTCCTCCTGCGGAAGTTCCTGACAAAGAATATCTGACGCTCGGCGGTTTCTATATCAACAGTGACACCAAAAAAATTATCGCCAAGTTCAATGACGAAAACTCCAAGTATAAAATCCGAGTAATAGATTACAGTGAATACAATACCATGGATAATAATTATACCGGTGGTAATACCAAATTCAAGGGCGATGCTGCAACCGGCGGTTTGCCTGATATTATTATGACCGATAATCTGCCTAATGTTGAATCCTATATTAATAAAAACATGTTTATGGATCTGACGCCGATGATGGAGCAGAACGGACTAAAAAAGAGTGATTATCTTGAAAATATTATCGAAGCAGGCTCTAAAGACGGAAAATTATTTATGCTGGTTCCTTTTTATCATATTCAGGGATTTATGCTTAAAAGACAGTATGCAAATTCAAATAACAGTATTTCAATAGATGATTATATGGCGCTTGAGAAACAGTTCAACATTGCAGGTAAAAGCATGTACTATATTCCGAAGAACACAATTATAGATTATGCAATGTCTTACAGCACATCGGATTTCCTCGATGTAAAGACCGGAAAATGTAATTTTGACTCGGAAGATTTCCAAAAAATATTAATGTTTGCCAATGAATTTCCTGCTGATAAAGATTTGGAACAGGCATTTTCAAATGTTAATTATCTCGGGGCATTTGCAAATGATGAGATGCTGCTTGTAAATTACGGAATGGGATCATTCAGAGATACATACCGTTATGAACAGAGTGTTTTCGGTCAGGAAGCGGCATTTACCGGATTTCCGAATGCAAAAGGTAATTCCAGACCTGTTATTTTACCTGATATAGCCGTTGCTATTTCTGCAAAATCCACAAATAAAGAAGGCGCATTTGAATTCGTAAAAATGCTTTTGAGTGAAGATTTTCAGACGAATATTGATAACGGTATCGTGAATACAAAAGGACTTCCGATTCTGAAATCCGCATTTGATGCCATGGGTGAAACCGCAAAAGAGCCTTATGCTTATAAGAATGCTCAGGGCGAATGGGAAAAGGTAGAGGATGAAAATAACACTTATGAAATCAGAGGAAAGACATTTGTCTATAAGGAACTCTCTCAGGAACATCTGGATTATTTAAAGAACGTGGCAAAGAGTGCAACGAACCTTAAATTTAAAGAAGATAAAATTACGAATCTGATTAGTGAAGAGAGTGCTGCTTATTTCTCCGGTCAGAAGAGTGCTGCGGACGTAACAAAGATTATTAACAGTCGTGTTGATATTTATGTAAAAGAGAATCAGTAAAGATTCTGAATTGGCTCTTGCATTAACCAAAATACTGTGTTACCATATAAAAGTTG
>CACZRH010000061.1 GCA_902783455.1 uncultured Lachnospiraceae bacterium
CGCAGGATACGACTTCGGATGTAACAATAGGATCCGTTCCGGGCGGTGCTTCACCTTCGGCAGTTACGTCAAGTTATTTATCGGATGAAGCGGAAGCGGTAATGAAGTCATTACAAACGGACTACAATAAAATTGCATGGGGTGTTCGTTATAATCCGGGTGATGCAGAAGGAATGGTTATTTCGGTGACGCCGTTTATTGACGCATATGGATCATTTTATCTTATTTTAGGTTTTACCAACATATATGATAAACCGGTTACCGTATCGGCAAGCGGATATGCAAAAGGAAAAGACGGATCTTCAATTGGAAGTATTTACAGCTATGTGAATACACTTGGGCCCGGAAACACCGTAGTACAAAAGGTATATTGTTCCGATACGCCGACCGGTGAAATTCATTGGGATTCTTTTGAACTGAAAGAGGCGAGCAAGTCTTACGTTTATTGGGAAGCGGATTATAAGGGTGGTCGTGAGAACGGCGAGAGCAAGGTTTCCTATACAATTGAAGCGAAGGAAGATTCTTCCGTAAGTGAAGTGGAAATTGTCCTGGTGGATAAGGACGGATATGTGATTGATTACGGAACGGATGTACCGGAAGGAAAAAATACAACAAAGTTCGAAGGCGAAATCAAATATTTCGGAATGGCATTAACTGCCGATTCCATGGATGCCGCGGTTTTTACAAATCCTGTGAAATAGAGCAAAACAAAAAGGAGAGGGGTATAGCATGACGGACAGAATCGAAGTATTTACGCAAAACAGCATTCGTATTGATGCTGATGGAAAGATTATTTATATTGATCCGTTTAAGATGACGGATGAGCCGAAGGATGCGGATTTTGTTTTTATCACGCATGATCATTATGACCATTATTCTCCGGATGATATTAAGAAAGTAATCTGTGAAAAAACGATTCTGATTATTCCGGAAAAACTGGAATCCAGGGCGAATGATTTTTCCGGGCAGATCAGTCGCATTGTGCCGGTGAAGCAGGGAACTTACCACGTTGTGGAGGATTTGGAATTCGATACCATTCCTGCTTATAACATCTCCAAGCCGTTTCATGAAAAAAGTGCCGGAGGAGTGGGATATCTTCTGATATTGGAAGGAAAAGGCGTTTATATTGCCGGAGATACCGATGTGACACCGGAAGCGGAAGATGTGGACTGCGATATTGCTCTTGTTCCCATCGGCGGAACCTATACCATGGATGCAAAGGAAGCAGCTGATTTCATAAATAAGCTTCAGCCCAAAGTGGCGATTCCGACACATTACGGAAGCATTGTAGGGTCCTTAAGTGATGCGGATGTATTTAAGAAGAATGTGAAATTTCCGGTTAAAGTGGAAATTAAAATAAAGGGATAAGAAAAAACGGGGTAAATGTCCGGGGGTGAAAATCATGATTCTTACAGAAGCAATTGAAAAGACAGGAAAACTTCAGGAAAACATTTCAAAGGTTATTATCGGAAAAGAGGATGTAATCCGAAAAATCATAATCTGTATGATTGCGGGAGGGCATGTTCTTTTAGAGGATGTTCCGGGAACCGGAAAAACGCTGCTTGCAAAAAGTCTGGCGCGTTCCCTGAATCTGACATTTTCGAGAATTCAGTTTACGCCCGACCTGCTTCCCGCAGATATTACGGGACTGAATATTTATAACCGTGCAAAAGAAGAGTTTCAGTTTGTTCCGGGACCTGTTATGACAAACATCCTTTTAGCGGATGAAATCAACCGTGCAACACCGAGAACCCAGTCTGCACTTTTGGAAGCAATGCAGGAAGAACAGGTTACAGTAGACGGAACGACAAGAGCGCTGAATGCTCCGTTCTTTGTAATTGCAACGCAGAATCCGGTGGAAACCGCCGGAACCTTCCCCCTGCCGGAGGCAGAGCTTGACCGTTTTATGATGGAGCTGTCCGTCGGAAGCTTAAGTATTGAAGAGGAAACCGCATTCCTGCAGAGGTTTGAGCATAACATGCCGCTTGAGTCTTTAGAAGCGGTGCTTTCCGGAGAAGATTTGCTTGCAATCCGGGAGCTGTTAAATGATATTACAATCCATCCGGATTTATTAAAATACATTGCCACAATCAGCAATGCGACCAGGGAGGATACCGGAATTTACATGGGTGTCAGCCCCAGAGGATCCCTTTATTTATTGAAGGCGGCCAAGGCATCCGCATTGCTTGACGGGCGTGATTATGTTCTGCCGGATGATATAAAAAATCTGATTATTCCGGTTTACCGTCACAGAATTTTATTCGTGAACAGACGGGATCGGAATTCTTCTATAGAGTATCTGAATGCAATAGTAAACAGAATTGAAGTACCGAGTGAGAATTTCAGATTATCATAGGATGGTTGCCGATGAGACTGTTAATTGTTTTAGCAATCGGGGCCTTATTCTATTTTTTTCAGAATCTGTTCTTTAAGAAAAACTGGTACAAAGGTCTCGATGTTAATGTAGCATTCGAAAAAAACATCGTTCGTGAAGGGGACAAAAATACCCTGATAGAGGTGGTCAGAAACGATAAGCTTTTACCACTTCCGGTGATTCTTGTAAAATTTTCCCTGACCAGAACTTTCCTTTTTCCACGTGAGAATAATGCATCCGTTACGGACCAGTATTACCGCAGGGAGTATTTTACCTGCAGACCGTTTCAGTCCGTTACCAGAAAATATACCTTTACGGCATCGAAAAGGGGAGAATACCGAATCTCTTCCGTGGATGTGATCTGTAAGGATTTTTTCTTCGCGGAAAACGTATTTGCCGGACTGAACCGTTTCTTTTCCGTATTGGTGCTTCCGGGCAGAATCCGGGACGGAGAAGTTCCGAGAGATTTGCTGCAGTTAACCGGAGACATCATTTCCAGAATTAAGCTTTTGGATGATCCGTTTGAATTCCGAGGGATTCGCGAGTATCAGCCGTATGATTCCGTAAATCATATTAACTGGAAGGCGAGTGCGAAAAGCGATGTACTGCAGGTGAACACGTTTCACACTACCAACAAAAGAAATGTTGTCATTCTTTTAAATATGGAAACCGGAATTATCCGAAAGGGTGATGTAATTGCTGAGGCGGCAATTAAAATAGCATCCTATCTGGCGACACAGTTTGTTTCCGAACAGATTCCGACCGCACTTTACACAAACGGATGTGATGAGGATTCCAAAGAACAGGTTTCGGTCGAAGCGGGAAGCGATGAGGGACATATTCGCAATATCGATGTCGCACTTGCAAAAATAAAACTTGCCGAAATGTATGAACCTTTTACAAAAGTGTTGAACAGGGTAATTTCAACGGATGCGGAATTGGGGAATGTGAATAATGAATACATCATTATATCCAATTACCGAAAAGATGACCTGATTGGTCAAATTGATGAATTAAAGCGTTTGGGTTACCGGATCGGAATTATTGTTCCGGAATACAATTACAATACAATATCACCGCTTGCGGAAAACGGAACGGATGTGGTGAAGTGGGGAATAGACGAGGAAGGATAATACATGAAGGACGGAAACTGCAATTTCTTAGCGGAAGGCGCAAACTGCATCATGGTATATATCGTCTGTCTGACGGCATTGTTTTTTGGGGAGCTGTTAATGAAAAAGTCTCCCGGATTTTTCTGTGCATTAATTTTAGGCGGAATCGTTGCCTTTTGTTTTCTGCTTCGAAATGTTGTCTCGAATTTTATTCTTTATGCGATTTTGCATCTTGTTGTCTTTGGATTGCTGATTTTTGTTCCCTTTTCAATCGGAAAAATCGAACTGCTGGCATTTTATCTGCTGTTTGTAATTCTGGATTTTGCTTTTTGGATGAAGCAAAAAAAAGGAACCTTCGCATATGTACCCCTGGCGCTTATATTTTTAAACGCCCTGGCATATCTGTACTGTGACATAAAGAAAAATCCGGGCGGGATGCTCTTTTTCTTCGTTCTCGGGATTCTGTATTTTCTTTTCTATTATATACGGAAGTTTTACGCAAATGCCGCAAAGCTTTCGAAGGAGAAAACGCAGGATGAGAGAATGCCGTTTTCGGATATGCTTCGAAATGGGTTCGGGGTGGCGTTTCCGTTTGTGCTTCTTTCCGTGATTGTCATGATTCTGGTGCGGGTTGACTGGATTGATCAATACGCTGTCCGCCTGTACGATTTTATTATAAGAATTGTCGGAAAAGCAGTTCTTCTGGTTTTGTCCGTACTTCACTGGCTGTCGGGGCTTTTTGTTATTGAAACACTGGAGAGCGGACTGGAAAGGGCGATGGGAGATTTTGGGCAGACTGAATCGAACCCGGTTCTTCGGATTTTGTCAGCTGTTGTATATATCGCTTCGCTGGCAGTGATTCTTTTCCTGGTTTATAAGGGAATTGTGGCATTGTTAAAATGGATACCGCGTCACAGAAAGCTTTCGCCGCAGGTCATTGAAGAAAGCGATATGGTTGAAATCCGGGAAAGAATCGTAAGGTCCGAACCGGCTCATAAAGAAAAATTACATCGCATCCGTAAAAAATATAAAAAGACGGTCGAAAAAGCCATGGGAAAAGGATACGAAATCAATCGCAGTCATACTCCGAAGGAACGGGCTTTTGACATGAAAGAGAAAACGGGCGGGGATATAAATGAACTGACCGGACTTTATGAAAAAATCCGGTATCAGGAGAAAGCTTGAGAGGGGATTTCTACCGGCCAATCGTGAGTTATGATTTTTATATGGACATATAAGCTAAAATGAGATAAAGTATGGGTTAGGGGTAAAAGAGATGAAGGAACTGACAATTGAAGCTAAAATCGATAATCTGAGTAAGGTTCAGGAGTTCGTGGAAGAACAGCTCGCAGCGTACGAATGTCCGATGAAGGCCCTGATTCAGCTTAATGTTGCAGTAGAAGAACTCTTCGTCAACATAGCAAGTTATGCCTATAATCCTGAGACCGGACCGGCAACCATTATGGTGGAAACACAAGAGGATCCTTTATCCGTATGCATTACTTTTGTGGATAACGGAGTACCGTACGATCCGCTTGCCAAAGAAGATCCGGATATTACGCTTACAGCAGAGGAAAGAAAAATCGGCGGTCTCGGCATTTTTATGGTAAAGCAGAGTATGGATGACGTGACTTACCGGTATGAGAACGGAAAGAATATTCTTTCCATCCGAAAGAACCTTAATTAAAGGAATTGATTTGGGAAACCGTATCTATGGAAATTAAAGACAAAATTGAACTGCAGCAGTCAGATATTATTAAAAAAAGCCTAATTCTGTTAGGCTTTTTATTGTTGTTTGCGATTCTTTCCGTGCCGTTTTATTTTCTTATGACAGCCGGCGCAAAGGATGTGACAAATGAAAAAAGAGTGGAAAAAGGCGTGAATGATCCCGCATTCGTGGAAAATGCTTCCGATACGGTATACGAAGAGGATGCAACACAGGTTCCCTCCGATGAAACATTTCCGGGAATAGACGGATATTATGGCGGAGAAATAGATCCGAATACCGGACTTCCATATGATACCGGGGCATCGAATACAGTTAGTAAAGGCAGCGGAGATAAAGTAATACGGCTGAACGGATTTGCATTCTTTATCGGAATGATCCTCATTCTGATTCTTTATATCGCATATTTTGAAATTGTTTTGAAAAAGCAGTTCCGCGTGCTGATGCAGGGAGAACGTGTTTCCCTGATTGCATCGCTTGTGGCATTTTTGATTTTTATTCTGGCGGAGATTTTTGAAGTCTTTCTGATTCCGAATTATCTGGTTGAAACATCTGTAATCTTTAAGGGGATTCCATGGGGAATTGCCTATGCAATTCCGATATTTCTCGCATTTTTTACCCTGATTGCAACATGGGTGGACGCGAACGTAAACCACACCGTATACATTGAGAATGTGGCCTTTCATTATGCACAGTTTGGCAGAGGCGGAAGAAATCTGATTCTCATTCCGGGCTTAAGCATGAAGACGGTTGAAGGGCAGGGGCTTGCGCTTGCGTGGCAGTTCCGTGATTTCTTTCAGGATTATACGGTTTATGTAATGGATAAAAGGGATGACGTAAAAGAAGACGTGACATTACGGGAACTGGCGGAGGATATCTATGCGGTTGCGGATTATATCGGTCTGGTTGGTGCGGATGTTGTGGGCGTTTCGCAGGGCGGCATGATTGCGCAGTATTTTGCAATCGATCATCCGGAATTCGTGAATAAGCTGGTGTTAGCCGTGACGGCTTCTAAAATGAACGATTCCATTAAAGCATATGTGAATTATTGCGTGGTGCAGGCACAAAGAGGCGATATGGAAGCAATAATGATTGACAGTTTTGAAAAGGATTTTTCGCAGGAATATACCAAGTCATTTAAGCCGATTCTCCCGCTTATGGCAAAACTCAGTGTTCCGAAATCCAATACCAGATTTATTCGTCTGGCGAGAGTGATTAATTCTCTTGATACCTATGAGGAACTGGATAAAATTACATGCCCTGTTTTTGTAATCGGTGCAGCGCGGGATCGTATTGTTACCGTGGAAGCATCCGAAGAAATCGTGGAGAAGCTGAACTGTAAAAAGTATATTTACCGTAATCTCGGACACGGAACCTATTCCGAGGCAAAGGACTTTAACGAAAAGATTTACCGGTTTTTGATGAAGTCATAAATGTTGGATTCAAAATATAAACTATATGAGTAAAGTATAAAAAAGGGCTGTTCGCAGCTCTTTTTTATTACGAAAAAAAGGACTATACAAATTCAGATTCTTCTGTTATAGTATTTAATGGTCTATTTCACCTGTTTTGGGTGCTTATGTGGTGACTAATGTATAAAAAAAACGACATGAACTAAAAAAGGCCGAGAGACTTTGGTGATAATACACAGAAAAGTCGGTCTTTTTTGGCACTTTTCACATTGACTTTCGACCAGCCGGTCGGTAAACTGAAATTAATAGTGAGTGAGTACTCACTCACTCTATGTCCAAAACAAGTTTTTATTTTTTGAGAGGTTTACCGTATGGCTAGAGCAAACAAACAGGAAGAACTGATGAATACCACTTATGTAGTGGTAGCTGAAAACGGAATCGACACGTTTTCCATGAAAACCGTAACATCCAGACTCGGTGTTTCGGAAGGGTTGATTTATAAATACTTTGATACCCGTGAAGGATTGCTTTTAAAGTCATTTGTGGCTTTTGAGAATCAGATTGCTGAGTATCTGAATGAAAGCCTTGCAAACAATCCGGAAGGGGAAACCAGAGAAGCGAGACGTGAAAGAATCTGGAAAGATTATTACAATTTTTTCCTGAACAGTAACTACAAATCGCTGTTCTATTTTGAATATCGCTGGTCTTACCGTTATACGGAATACAAGAAGCTTTTGGAAGAATCCGGAAGACCTTACGAGGACGGAATGCAGCAGTTTGCAACCGCAGTTTTAGGACATCCGGCACTGACCTCGGCGGATCGGGAAATGGTAAGCTGGATTGTGGAATCCACCGGAATGTATGTCCGGAAAGCCCTTTTGGGAGAAATAGAAAAAGACGAGGTTACGCTTCATAAAATCTATCGGATTATTTTTTACGGAGTCGGTGCCTTGGCGTAATAAAGAGAGATTAAAGAAATGAAAGATTTCTTTAAAAAATATCCCGGACTGATTGTATTTATCGGAGTCGGAATCCTGCTGACAATAGTATTTGTATTCTATGAAGTGATGTACAATACGCAGAATAAGGAACAGCAGGGGCAGTATGAAGAATTAAACAAGAGTGCCTGGATTACCGAAGTGGGTGAACCGGAAGAATCCGAAACGGTTTCCGCAGAGGATGCCGAAAGAGCGGAAAATGACGCGAAGATGAAGGCTTTCCTGGAAAGTGTGGAGGACTCCGATTTTTACAAAAAACAGCTGAAAAGCCGCCCGAACTTCGAGACCTATTGGGAAATAAACGAAGACGTAATCGGATATCTTCTGATTCCGGATTCGAAAATCGAATACCCGATTCTGCAAAACGACAGCAAGCGGGATTATTACTTAAAAAGAAATATTGACGGAAGTACCGGTTATCCGGGGTGTATCTATATAGAGAACATTAATGAACCGAACTTCCGTGACCCTGTGACCATCGCATACGGTCACAACATGGCGAACAAGACGATGTTCGGCCAGCTGCATGATATTTACCGGAATGCAGCCTTTCGAGACAGTCACAAATATGTATTTGTTTACCAGCCCGAGTCGGTAAGTCTTTATGAAATTATTGCGGCAACGTCTTATTCCGACGAACATCTGCTTGCGGATAATTTCAAAAAAGAAGATGACGGTTTCATGTTTACGGGAATTCGTCAGGATGATCAGGTAAAAGTAATGAATCATTTAAAGGAGTATGGCGATAAGAACGCATACTTCAAAGAAGGAGAGGAAGTAACGGAGAATGACAGGCTGTTTGTAATGGCAACCTGCTCAAGCAACAGAATCAGAGTAATCGTGGTGGGAAAATTATTGTTTACGCATTTGTATTAGAATTGTATTAGGGAAAAGCCGTAAACATTGATTTGATAAAAGAAACAGAAAAAAGACTGATTTAGTCAAGGGAAGGCAGTTACATCATAATTCAACCAAAGAGAGGGAGAAAAGATGGCAAA
>CACZRH010000062.1 GCA_902783455.1 uncultured Lachnospiraceae bacterium
CAATTTCATTGACAAGGGCCTGATTGAAAGATTAAACCATGTCGTAAATTCCGAATTTGGTCATGTTACTTATACCGAGGCGATTGAGCTTCTGGAAAAGAATAATGATAAGTTTGAATATAAGGTATTCTGGGGCTGTGATTTACAGACCGAGCACGAGAGATATCTGACGGAGGAGATTTTTAAGCGCCCCGTATTCGTAACGGATTATCCGAAGGAGATTAAGGCATTCTATATGAAACTAAACGAGGACGGAAAGACCGTTGCCGCAATGGACTGCCTGGTTCCCGGAATCGGTGAGATTATCGGCGGTTCCCAGCGTGAGGATGATTACGACAAGCTTCTTCAGAGAATGGAAGAGCTGGGACTTAAAAAGGAAGATTATGATTTCTATTTAGATCTTCGTAAGTACGGTTCCACGCGCCATGCGGGATTCGGACTCGGATTCGAGAGATGTGTTATGTACTTAACCGGAATGGGTAACATCCGTGATGTCATTCCGTTCCCGAGAACCGTTAATAACTGCGATTTGTAAAATGGAGAGGATTATAAAATGGACAGATGCTTTTTTCCAAAGGGATATGAAAGCCCGCAGAGTATCAGGGATACGCAGAAGGCAATCAAGGAAGTAAAGGACTATTTCGAGAGGGCTCTTTCGGATGCGCTGAATTTAAGCCGTGTTTCGGCACCGCTTTTTGTAACTCCGGAAAGCGGTCTGAACGATAATTTAAACGGTGTGGAAAGACCCGTTAAATTCGGTATTAAAGAGCAGGATGACAGAGAAGTGGAGATTGTTCATTCCCTTGCAAAATGGAAGCGTCAGGCACTTCAGCTTTACGGATTTAAAAAGGGCGAAGGGCTTTATACCGATATGACCGCAATCCGTCGCGATGAGGATACCGACAATCTGCATTCCATTTACGTGGATCAGTGGGACTGGGAAAAAATCATCGATAAATCCGAACGCAACGAGGATACCTTAAAAGAAACGGTATTCCGTATTTACATGGCGATTAAACAGACCGAATATTATATGTGTGGCAAGTATCATTTTATGGATCCGTTCCTTCCGAATGAGATTTCGTTTGTAACCACGCAGGAGTTAGAAGACAGATGGCCGGACAAAACCCCGAAGGAAAGAGAGAATCTGATTACAAAGGAAAAGGGCGCGGTATTTCTTATGAAAATCGGCGGTCCGCTTCTTTCCGGAGAACGCCACGACGGTCGTGCGCCGGACTATGATGACTGGAATTTAAACGGAGATATCCTTGTATATTATCCGATTCTCGGTATCTCTTTAGAGCTTTCCTCAATGGGAATCCGCGTGGATGAAAACTCCCTTGTTTCCCAGCTTCGTATGGCGGGCTGCGAGGAACGTGCAAAACTTCCGTTCCAGAGAGCGATTATTGAAAAGAAAATGCCTTATACCATCGGCGGCGGAATCGGCCAGTCCAGAATCTGTATGTTCTTCCTGCAAAGAGCGCATATCGGTGAGGTACAGTCCTCCATCTGGCCGGATGAAGTTTATGAAATTGCGTATGAGCATAATGTAAATATTTTATAATATGTGGAGTCTATGAAAAAAATCGGCAGAGTTTTGATTCCGCTCGTTGCCATACTCTGTATGGTGGGGCTGGATCAGTGGACCAAATATCTGACAATCAAATATCTGTCCGACGGACATGAAGTAAAGATTCTCGGGGATGCACTGGTATTAACCTATGTGCAGAACCGCGGAATGGCATGGGGACTTTTCCAGAACGCGCAGGTGATTTTTGCGATTCTGACCCCGATTGCAATTGCGGCGATTATTTTTCTTTATGTCAGAACCCCGTGGGAGCCGGAATACAGACCGATTCGCATTGCGGAGGTAATGTTAATCGGCGGTGCAATCGGAAATCTTTTAGACCGGATTTTCCGGTATGATCCCGTAGACGGAAAATTATTTCACGGATTTGTCGTAGACATGATTTATGCAAAAGCAATTAAGTTTCCGGTATTCAATGTAGCGGATGCTTTTGTAACGATAGCGTTTTTCCTGATGCTGGTGTTACTGATTTTTGTATATAACGAGGACGAGTTTAACAAGTGTTTCGGAAACTTTCCGCAGAAGACCGTTCCGGAGAAAGAACCGGAAGAGGCGGATAAAAAGACGGAAGATTCTATACCGGGTGAAGCCGTAAATCAGGCGGAGACGGTAAATACAGAAAAAACCGAATAGAGGATATAAACCCGAAAACAGCAGTTAAGTATAATAGAAAGCGTAAAGTACCATGAGAATTATTGATGCGCATACCCATATTTTTCCGACGAAAATTGCCACTAAGGCATCCGAATCCATCGGAAATTTTTACGGAATCCCGATGCATTCCGATGCTTCACCGGAGAGTCTGATCCGGTTAGAGGAAGAGCTTGGAAGCGAGAGATGCCTGGTTTGTTCCTCGGCATTGTCCCCCGCACAGGTGGAAAGCATCAACAATTTCATTGCCGGAGAATGTGAAAAGCATCCCCTTTTTTTGGGACTTGCGGCAATGCATAAGGATTATGAGAATTTTGAAGCAGAGCTTGACCGGGCATTATCGCTTGGTTTAAGAGGCGTGAAATTTCACCATGACATGCAGGGATTTGCAATCGATGACCCGAAATGTCTGCCGATTTATGAGGCGATGGAGAAGAGGGGAATGATTCTTCTTCTGCATATGGGAGATGCGAGATACGAGTTTACTTCGCCGTACAAGTTATGTGATGTCGCTCGGATGTTTCCGAAACTGACCATTATCGGGGCACATTTCGGCGGTTATTCCGAATGGGATGCGGCATACCGGATGCCGAGACTGGAGAATGTTTATTATGATACGTCCAGTTCGTTATTTATGATTGATGCGCCTACGGCAACAAGGTTTATCGATCATTTCGGTGCGGATCGGTATTTTTTCGGCAGCGATTTTCCGATGTGGAACCCGAAGCAGGAGCTGGAACGCTTCTTAAAGCTGGGACTGGATGATGAAACCAATCAGGCGATTCTTTACGATAATTTTGCGAGAGTTTTCGGGCTGGATGAATCGTGATTTTGTTTGCATAATCAATGTAAATTTGCCTAACGAAATGATTTGTGATAGTATAAAAGTGTCCGTGAAACCGTCACGGACGGGGAGATAAATTCCGGGGCAGAAAGGGGTCTGCCGAAGGAATACTGGCAGTAACAAGGGGTTACAAATGGATACGAATAATGCAAGTGTAGATAGCTGGGAAGAGGTTATCTTAATATACAGTTCTGCAATGAAGGAAATGGTGACGCGTCTTGAAATTTTAAGCAACGAGTTTCAGCACACGCATTCCTATAATCCGATTGAACATTTAAAATCAAGACTGAAAACACCGGAAAGCATTGTCAAGAAGCTTCGCCGCCATGGGTATGAATCTTCCATCGAGAACATGGTGACATATGTGAAGGATATTGCAGGTGTGCGGGTAATCTGCTCATTTACGTCCGATGTATACAAAATCGCCGAGGCAATAACCGCGCAGAGCGATATTGAAATTCTTTCGGTTAAGGATTACATCAAGAATCCAAAGCCAAGCGGATATCAGAGCTATCATATTATTGCACTGGTTCCGGTATATCTGTCGGATCAGAAAATCGATACCAAGGTAGAGATTCAGATTCGGACGATTGCCATGGATTTTTGGGCATCGTTAGAGCATAAGATTAATTACAAGTTCGACGGAAATGTTCCGGAGGAAATCCGTAATCAGCTGGTAGATTGCGCAGGCCGCATCCGTGATTTGGATGACCGTATGCTTAGCCTGAATGAAGAAGTTCAAAAGGCGAATGCACCGGGAGCCGAAACGAAGCAGCAGTAAGGTTTTTAGGGTTTTTAAATAGTTATTGTGACTGGGAGACGTATCGAAGTGGTCATAACGAGCCTGACTCGAAATCAGGTTGTCGGTTCTCCGGCACGAGGGTTCGAATCCCTCCGTCTCCGTTTAAATGGCTTCATCATGGTTATGGAGCCATTTTCATTTTATATTTCCAAAAGGAGAGGAAATGAAAAAAAGCTTTCGACGAAAAATAACAGTCGCCGGTTTTTTAATACTTACAATCCTGTGTCTGTGTGCCTGCAAAGCCAAAACCGCAAGAGAGTTAAAAAAAGACGCGAGGGCACAGCACGGGCATGCGAAAGTGATTTCCAAAACGACTTCGGATACTTACAGTTGTGTTGTTTTAGAGGATAAACTTCAGGGATTTACTTATACCGTATCAAGCTCCCTGAGCGATGTAAGCTTTGATGGGGCATCTTTTGGAAAGTCAGAGCATACATATGATGATTTTGATGAACGTCTGATGGAGTATTGTTACAGACAGGTTAATTATACAATCGACCGTCTCTGCAGTCAGTATGATGCAACGTATTATCCGACAGAGGGCGTAATAACGGTTAATGATCCGAATAATGCCAAAGCGGTTAGTGAAGGCTGCGCCAAAGCATTAATAACCCAGAATAAAGAGAATCGTCTGGATGGAAAAGAAATCTATGTGTATGATCAAAAAGATAATCTTTTGGGATCTGTAAAACTTCCGGAATGCACATATAAGCCACAGTAAGACAGATTTAAAGAGGTATTAATGAATATAATTCCGATTGACAATTTTAACCTGCCGGGTCTTAATTTATACGCGAATGCATCGGAAGCAGAGCTGATGCATTATTATGAGCCTCAAACGGGCGTTTTTATAGCAGAAACGGCCAATGTGGTTTTACGTGCGCTGGAAGCCGGATACCGGGTGGAATCCATGCTGGTGGAGGATAAACGACTGGAAATAGAAGCAGGACCGGTTTTTGAGAAAATAAAGGATCTTTACGGAGAAGAAGCCCTGAATGAAATTCCGGTTTACGTAGCGGAACACGAGGTGGTAAGCAGACTGACCGGCTACAATCTGGTGAGGGGATTGTGGGCGGTGTTAAAGAGAAAAGAGCTGCAGCCACCGGAAGAGTTCTGTAAGGGAAAGAAAAAAATAGCGGTATTATATGATGTTGTGAACCCGACAAATGTCGGCGCAATCATCCGCAGCGCCGCAGCACTTGGAATGGAAGGCGTGATTCTGACCGACCATTCCGTCAATCCGCTGACCAGAAGATCTTCCCGTGTCAGCATGGGGACCGTATTTATGGTTCCGTGGACGGTCGTTCCGACCGGTCCTGAACTGATATCCGGATTGAAAGAATACGGGTTTGCAACGGTTGCCATGGCGCTTTGTGACAATAGTGTGACACCGGATGATGTTAATATAAAGAGCGAAGATTACCTGGCGGTTGTTCTCGGAACGGAAGGAGACGGACTGCCACAGGATATCATAGATTCCTGTGATTACCGTGTCATGATTCCGATGGACCACGGGGTGGATTCGTTAAATGTTGCCGCGGCGAGTGCGGTAATTTTCTGGGAACTTCGTAAATAATTAAGGAGGAGGAAACGGTAATAGATTCTGACCGTCACTGCAATAAAGAGCAGTGGCGGTTTTTTATTTATGTGCAGGCCCGCATAATGTAATTTGCAGCTTTGCTGCATGCGGGCCGCACGCGAGCAGGGTGCGATAAATCTTCCCTGCTCGATTATACATATACAACTACGCGTTGCTTTAGTCTTTGCGGAAAGTCAGCTACAATGATTTCAACAAAAGAAAAACGACAGGAGGGTATAACCGTGAAAGAGATTAACAGAAATTATATCAATGAAGAAAAATGTATTATTGCGCCGATGGTTTCCGTTCGCAGAAACGGAATTGAAACAATTATGGATTTAGGAAGCAGACTTTTGAAAGACAGGATCATTTCCTTAAACGGACCGGTGGATGAGATTTCGGCAGAGATTATTACGAATTCTCTTCTGGTACTGGAAAGCGAGGATCCGAATGAGCCGATTACGTTGTTCATTAATTCGCCGGGCGGTTCGGTAACGGCAGGAATGAGTATTTACGATACCATGCAGTATATTTCCTGTCCGGTCAGAACCATTGCAACAGGGCTGGCGGCATCGATGGGATCGTTTCTTCTGGCAGCAGGTGAACCGGGACAGAGAATGGCCATGCCGAATGCGGAAATCATGATTCATCAGCCGCTTGGCGGCATGAGCGGACAGGCAACGGATATGGATATTGCGGCAAGACATATCCTGCATACCAGGGATAAGTTAAACCGGATTCTTGCAAAGCGTTGCGGACAGTCCCTGAAAAAGGTTGCCAAGGATACGGAAAGAGACAACTGGTTGAGCGCCGAAGAAGCCCTTGAATACGGACTGATTGACAGCATTGTAACGAAGAACGCAGGCGGTAAATAAGGAGAAAATGAAATGGCAAAAAAGAGAAATATTACGCAGAATCAGAAAGAAAAAATGAATAAGAACACTCCCGTTTCCGGAAAAACCGAAATGGAAGAGAAAAATAACGAAAACTTAACAATAGAAGATTTGTTTGAGACAGATGAGGATTCCGGAAACACGGATGAATGTAAAGAGAAATTCGATGAGCTTTTTGGTTCGGAGGAACTGGATGAAGTATTTGAAGAATCCGAAGAAGAAGATTATCGGCTGCTGATGAAGCAGAACGAACTGCTGAATGAAAATGAATACCGCTATGCGCTTAGGTTGTGGTTAAAAAGAGTATCTTTCGCAGAATTTTGTTCAGCTATTGAGAAGCGTGTAATCGGACAAGAGAACCTCCGCAGGGTCTGCTACAATATTTACCACTATTTTGAACTTGTCGCGGCAGGCAGAAAACAGAGTCTTCCGTTTATTCTTGCGGCTCCGAGCGGAAGCGGAAAGAGTGAAACTTATCGTGCGGTAAGGGATTACCTCTATCAGACAATGCGCTTCATGCCCTGTGAATATTCGGATGCTTCCGCATTGACCGAAACCGGATTTAAAGGCAGTGATCCGCAGACCATCATAAGCGGTATCGCAGAACGCGATAAGTCCAACGGAATCGGTATTGTTTTTGTCGATGAAATGGATAAAAAACTTCTTCCGAGTTATACGAACAGCGGTCAGAATGCGAATGCCGCTGTTCAGCACGCCCTTCTCAGTGTCATTGAAGGCAGGGAAGTGGAGATAAAGAAACAAAGCGGCAGGATGACGGTTATCAATACCGAGAATACATTGTTCATTGCTATGGGCGCCTTCGATTTTCTTCGTAAGGAAAAGGAA
This sequence comes from uncultured Lachnospiraceae bacterium, assembly GCA_902783455.1. GTDB lineage: Bacteria > Bacillota > Clostridia > Lachnospirales > Lachnospiraceae > UBA3766. The sequence goes on from CACZRH010000062.1 coordinate 7,204, forward strand.
GAGGAGAAGTCCATCTCCTTCGGGAAGAAGAATGAAAAGAGGGAGCATTATGCGGATATTACAAGGGAAGAAATGCTGGAAGCCGGTGCGCTGAATGAGTTTGTGGGGCGTTTTCATACAGTCATCAACTACCACCGATTAAGTGAAGAAGCGATTCGCAATATAGTAAATAAGAATCTGTCCGAGCTCGAAGAAGAGTTTCATGTATCCATTGTGGCAGAAGAAAATGTTTACCGGGCGATTATTGATAAGTCCAACGGAAAGTTCGGCTGCCGAACCTTAAAGAATGACCTTCGCGAACGCATTGAAACACAGGATATGGAAATGAAATATTCCGGAAAAAGACCGGAAATTGTCCGGATCCATCTGGATGAAAACGGGGATTACCGCGAAAACGTCGAGTCGGAAGAAATCTTTTAAACTAAATGACACTACATCCCCGTCACTATGTGTCATTTTAGAAGGAGAATAAACATGACGGAAATCGAAACCCTTACAGAAAAAGAAATAACGGAAAATGAAATAAAGGAAGAAGTAACCATAGATGAATTAACAGAAAATAATTTCTTTATTCGATATATGGTGAGACTGGTTCCGATGGTGATATTCGGCGTTTCATTTGATCTGATGTTCCGTTTGCTCCTGTTTCGGAACATCGGATTGCTCGGCGCAATTCGTTCTGTTGGAGTATTTCTGGTTATTCACGCTGTCTTTGCAGTCATTTATACGATATTACTTACTGCGTTAAATGATGATTCTATGACGGGACCTTTTGTCGGAGCAACGTTTCCCGGGGTGATTTATACCGTTTTAACGCGTCCGGAAACGGAACATCGGTTTTTCCTTACCCTTTCGATTGTATGCGGTATCTTTGCGGTTGTTATTTTGGTTATAATGATTTATAAAAAAGCAAACCGGAATAAAACCGTTTGGAAAGCATTGGGTGCCTTTATAAAGACAGCAGGGGTAGCTTTATTTGCAGTGGTAATCGGTCCGATTTTTGCATCGGTTATGTTTAGTACAGGACCGGCATTTTCGAAGAAAGCACTGGATCCGGTTGTTATCGCAAAGAACCGTTTCAGCGATACCGCACTGATTGATGCAAACAGGGAAAGTCTGTCCGCTCTTTACGATTTCGATGAAATGTCCGCGGAGGAACGGCTGGATATGTTGCAGCTTCTTGCCAATATTGAGGCGGAATATTTAGGAATTGAACGTCCGGTTGTTACAGTCAGCAACCTGAAGGAGGGGACATGGGGCGAATACATGGGGATGGATAAAAATATCATCCGGATTGATGCAGGACATCTTGTTGAAGAAAACTGCGAGGATATTCTTCATACCCTGTTTCACGAATGCTTTCATGCGTACATTGCCGCACTTACCGAAAAATATCCGGATACCTCCGGCGAACTGCTCTTTGAGCGGGAACTGGATGCTTACCGTTTTGAAGAGCAGAATTATGTTTCTCCGAATTTTACGGATGATTTTTCTCTTTACAGAGATCAGCTTTGTGAAAGACGCTGCAATGAGTATGCCGTGAAAAGGCTGGAGGACTATAAAAGTATGATACGTTTTTAAAGATTGCCGCTTTCGGGGATTGTTTGTTTTGCAAATGATGTATAATAGGAACTATAAAAAGGAAAATCGATAAATGGGCAAAACGGGGGGAAAAGAGATGACCGGAGAAGATCTTATTCGTCTTGCAAAACAAAATGGGATTGCGGTTGAAACGCATAATTTTTCCGAAGCAACAAAACTGAAGTTTCATTTTCCGTGGGGACGGCGACGCAGCGTTTTGACAGACATTATCCTGTATATAAAAAAGGGAACCGGAAACGATACCGACAGGCCGTGTCTGGCGGTTTTGTATTACCGGACATCCGCTTATTCCTCCGTAAAATATAATCGTACCGTGCATTTTTACATGGACAGTGAAAAAGAGGCATTTTCGCTTGTATTTGGTTTTTTGGTATGTCCGGAAAGGATTCGTTATGAATCCGTAAAAGGAGGTGCAAGAAAAAGTCTTTCCGAAAAAAAGTTTGCCTTAACCGGAAGAAAGGAAATCGGAGACACTGACGCACCTCTGATTATGGTTATATATAAAGCTTTGGATGATCTGTTTCAGGGAATTTGCGAAGTCCTTCTGGCACCGTTTTTCTGCATTTTTAAAAATTATGATTATATGCGCCTGAACAATTCCAGAAAATGGGAATATATTACGGAGGTGGAAGGAAAATACCTTATGCTGATTCGCCGGTACTGCGGCGGAAGGTATAAACGCTTGACCAGAAAAGAGCCGTGGATGCAGATGCATGATATCTTCTGAAAAACGGTACTGACCGTAAGAATGAACTTATGATATAATCCTTATATCCGACAGGATTATGATACGACTACAAAGGAGGATGTCATATGTTTTTGGAAAAACTAAGTGAAGAGGAAAAAGAAGTATTCTTAGATCTTGCGAGAGCAACCGCAAAGGCAAACGGAATGGTGGAAGAATCCGAGAAAGCGATGATTCAGAGATACTGCCGCGAAATGTCGATGGATGAACACAAGATTTACGATGTGAAAAAAACAGATGAGGCAGCAGCCTTCTTTGCCGGGACGTCCCCGAAGATTCGAAATATCGTTATTGTGGAGCTTTTGATTCTTTGCAGTGCGGATGGGGAAAAGGATAAAGAGGAAAAGAAATTTGTGGAAGATCTTGCTGATAAAATGGGAATTTCCAAAGATACCTATTCTATATTGAAAAAGGATGTAAAAGCATATCTGGAGCTGTATCATGATATGAAAAAGCATATCAAGGGCAAGGAAGATTAACTAAAAAAGCGATATAGAAGATTAACCGCGAAAAAGAGAAAAAATCATGAGCAGTATTATGAAATCAGAATGGAAAGCCCCGAAAAACGGATTCTTTGGCTGGTATTTCAAATGTCAGTCCGAAACAGATACGATTGTTTTTATTGCATCCGTTACCACCGGCGTGGAAAAAGCGACGGCTAATCTTCAGATTGCCGGGAGGGATGGCACGTGGAATGTGGAATTCCCTGTGGAAAGTTTTACGTTAAAGGGCGGAAATATTTTTATTGAAAACAATCACTTCGGGAAAAACGGAATTGTGGTTGATGTTTCGGATGATAAAGTGAAGGTAAAAGGGAAACTGTATTTTCGTGATTTTACGCCGCTTGAATATGATATTATGGGCCCCTTTGTCATGGTACCCTTTATGGAATGCCGTCATAGTGTTATGAGCATGAAGCATGTTGTGAACGGTGCGATTACGATAAACGGCCGGAAGTACGAATTCGAGGATGCTTTCGGTTACTGGGAAGGTGACAGGGGTGTTTCATTTCCTTCGAAATATCTTTGGACGCAGACTGCATTTGAGGATGGTTCCCTGATGTTATCCATAGCGGAAATTCCCATGGGAAACAAATCCTTTACCGGTGTGATTGGGATTATCAGTCTCAAAGGGAAGGAATACCGCTTTGCAACGTATCGCGGTGCGAAAATCCGATATTTAAAAAATCGGCGCGTTTATATCTCTCAGGGAAATATGACACTGGAGGCAAAACTCTATAATCAGGAAGGACAGACCTTTGCCGCACCGGAGAATGCCGAGATGAGCCGGGTTATTCACGAGAATCTGAAAAGTACCGCGGCATATCGGTTCTGCATAGAGGGAGAAACAGTTTTTGCCTTTAAAACGGATCAGGCTTCTTTTGAGTATGAATACTGATACGAATAATGCGACTGCTTTTACAAGTGTATAAACACAATGAAATATTACACATTGCCCCTGCTTTTTTCGGAAAAGCAGGGGTTTATTATGCGCACGCCCGCATATGGAAATTTGCTTCTTCGAAGCATGCGGGCGGCGCGGCGAGCAGGGTGCGAATAAATTCTTCCCTGTTCGATTGCACACGCCCGCACAAGGAAAACAGTATGCAACCACAGGTTGCAGGACAAATCCCGATAAAACGCTTACAATGTTAATTGCAGGAGATGGAAAATAATCATGAAATAATAAAGCCTCAAAAGCATTACTTACGAACAGTTTCAAAAAAGCAGAAAAAAATAAAAAAAATTGCAAAAAAGACTTGCAATTGAATATAGAATGATGTATATTAAATTAGATATCCTTTGTGCGGCGCATAAAACACACAGGATATTCTTTCTTACAAGTCAAGAGTTTAGCATACTTGAAAGAAAATGACAAGAGCTTTTTGTAATTTTATTTTGAAAGGGGTTTCTTGAATGAAAAAACAGACAAAAAAAATCACAAAAAATGAACAGCTCAGCAAAGAAGAAATATTTCGTGCATTGCTGGAAGAAAAGGCGGAAGCAATCGAAGTCCTTTCCAAAAAGAAAGGTTTTCTCTGGGATTTGTCCGATCTTAAGGATATTTTCGGCGATTTCGCGGAAGACGGGGAGTACTATGCCCTTTTGAAGGCATTTTTGGACGAAAACGGAATCGGGCTGATGACGGAAGAGGAAGAAGGAATGGAATTGGAGGATCTTGACGAAAACCTTCCGGGTATGTCCGAGGATGATTTAGGGGAAGATTATGATACGGATCATGAATTCGTATCCGAACTGGATGAAACACTGGAATTCGAAAAAGAGCTTGCTTCCGAAGTGGAAGAATCCGGGGAGTATGAGGTTTCGCCGAGTGACCCGGTGAAATTATATTTAAAGGAAATCGGCCGTTTCCCGCTGCTTGATGCAGATGAGGAAATTGCACTTGCAAAGAAAATTGAGGCCGGTCTGAAGGCGGAGGAAAGAGTATCCATTTCGTCCGGGAAAAAGCTTTCCGCAAAAGAAACCGAACGTTTATATCACGCCATTGCAGAAGGAAAGGCTGCCAGAAACAGTCTTTCCGAGTCGAACCTGCGCCTTGTGGTATCCATTGCCAAGAAATATGACGGACGTGGTCTGTCCTTTTTAGACCTTTGTCAGGAGGGCAATCTAGGGCTGATGAAGGCTGTGGAAAAGTTTGATTACAGGAAGGGATATAAGTTTTCGACTTATGCAACCTGGTGGATTCGCCAATCCATTTCGCGTGCCATAGCGGATCAGGCCAGAACTATCCGTGTTCCTGTACATATGGTTGAAACCATTAACAAGCTTCGTAAGGCTTCCCGCATTCTTATGCAGGAGCTTGGAAGAGAACCCTCTTTAGAGGAACTTGCCGATTATTTAAAACTGGATGAGAAGAAGGTCCGGGAGATTCTTGAAATTGCGAGGGAGCCCGGCTCTTTGGAAAAGCCTGTCGGGGAAGAAGAAGATTCCACTCTTGGTGATTTTATTGAAGATGAAAACAGTCTGAAACCGGAAGAGGCAGCTACACAGGCTCTCCTTCGGCAGGATATTGACAAGGTACTTGATACTCTGTCACAGAAGGAGGCTCAGATTCTCATTCTCCGGTACGGTCTTCACGGGGGAACTCCGCAGACTCTGGAAGAGGTCGGAAAGCAGTTCGGGGTTACCAGGGAGAGAATCCGTCAGATTGAATCCAAGGCACTCCGCAAGATTCGTATTACTTTCCGCGGGAAGATTTTAAGAGAGTATTTTGATCAGAATTAATCGGAAGGATCAGGACTTAAGGGAAGCCGGTATAATGCCGGCTTCTTTTTTTATGCACAGGCCCGCGTAATGAATTTTCCTGCTACGCAGGACGCGGGCCGCGCACGAGCAGGGTGCGATAAATCTTCCCTACTC
>CACZRH010000063.1 GCA_902783455.1 uncultured Lachnospiraceae bacterium
AATCCCGGCAAGTACTTTTCGTAATACCTCTTCATCCGCCCCAAGATCCAATAGCGATGCCACAATCATATCTCCGCTGATTCCGGTTTCGCACTCAAAATATAAGCTCTTCAAATTTTATAATCTCCTTCACACAATCACTTTTCGATAAAAACGTAACTGAATCAAATACCCTCAGTTATTCTTACTGCCTTCCGCAAGACGGTTAATCTGCGTTGCCAGATATCCTGCTCCGTATCCGTTGTCGATATTTACCACCGCAACTCCGTTCGCACAGGAATTAATCATGGTAAGCAGTGCCGACAATCCCTCAAAGCTTGCACCATATCCAACCGATGTCGGGACCGCAATTACGGGGTTCTTCACAAGGCCTCCGACCACGCTTGCAAGTGCGCCTTCCATTCCGGCAATTGCAATCACACAGTTTGCTTTCTGCAAAATCTCCACATTCGATAACAACCTGTGAATTCCACTGACACCAACATCATATACCCGTTCCACTTTTGTCCCGAAGTATTCCGCTGTCTGCGCCGCCTCTTCCGCCACCGGAACATCTGCGGTACCCGCACAGCAAATCGCAACGAGGCCGATGCCTTCATTTAATGTTAAATCCCGTGATTCTTTTTCACTTGAATATATATTCTCTGATTTTTTTTCCTTTGAATCATTCTTCTCTAAATTCTTCTCCACTTTCAGAATTCTGGAAACCGGGTCATATTGCGCTTCCGGGATTTTTGCACGTATCACTTCGAACTGTTCTTTTGTAGCTCTGGTTCCAAATGCCCGGCCGTTTTCCTCCAGCATTTTTTCATAAATCGAGAGAAGGAATTCATCCGTCTTTCCGGGGCAGAAAATCACTTCCGGAAAACCGCTTCGAAGCTCCCGGTGCGTATCGAGTTTTGCAAACCCCATTTCCTTAAAAGGCTCCGAGCGGAAATACTGCTCCGCTTCCTCTATTGAAATCTCGCCATTTTTCAGTTTTTCAAGTACTTCCCTTGCCTTCTCCAAATCTCTTCCCCTATAAACCTTCTATATCTCTATTTTTTTATTCCCTTTTTTCTACTCTATAATATACCTGGTAATGTTTAGTTGACTAAAAAACTGTCGGTCAGAAAAATGACACAACATCCCCGTCACCTAGTGTCATTTGGGGAGCGCTTCATTCAGGCTTCCGCTTCGAAAGCCCTTTAAATCCAGGGTTACATAGCGAAAGCCGATCTCTCTTAATTTTTCTTCGATCACCGGTCTGTTTTCCATCACTACCGGGAAAAATGCCGGCAGTACTTCGATTCTGGCCAGGTCATTTCCATGCATGCGTACCCGTAACTGGCCCAAGTCAAGGGATGCCAGGTAAGTTTCGGCCTTATCCACCATGCGGAGTTTTTCTTCCGTAATACGGTCGCCGTAGGGAAATCTGGAACTTAAGCACGCAGCCGACGGTTTCTTGTATGTCGGAAGATTCATTTCTTTGGATAGAAGCCGGATTTCTTCCTTGCTAAGCCCTGCTTCCTTCAGGGGACTTCGAATTCCAAGTTCTGAAAGAGCCTTCATCCCGGGGCGGTAATCCTTTGTATCATCCGCATTGGAGCCTTCCGCCACAATGTCAAATCCTTCCTCAGATGCTCTCTTTATGATTTCTGAAAACAATGCCTTCTTACAAATATAGCAGCGGTCGGGCGGGTTATCGGTAAAACCCGGGATTTCCAGTTCGTTATAGTCAATTACAGCGGATATGATTTCATGGGTTTGACAGAATCTTTCAATCTCTCCCGCCTCTCTTTCAGGCATCGAATGAATCCGCATCGAAATCGCCAGAATGTTCTCACCAAGCGCTTCCTTTGCAGCCATTAACAAAAATGTGGAATCCACACCGCCCGAAAAGGCCACGGCAAGCCGACCGCAACTGCGCAGGGATTCCATGAGTGCCTGATACTTACGCAGAAGTTCATTGTTCACTTTTCCCGATAACTGATATTCCACCGAATGCTTTCCCCTAATACTTCCATAATTAAAACCGTTTTATGCTGATTCTTTTTTATGCACTCTCTTTATTGCGCTTTCTTTATTGAGCTTTCTTTTTATTCCGTTTTTTATTCCGTTTTTTATTTCGTTCTCTTTATGCTATTCTCTTATGGTTTCTTTATTCTATTTCATTTCCCATATATAAACCCGATTCCTCGATGTTTCCTCAATCAAACATCTCACTCGCCTGCTTTAAGTAATCCGTAATCGCCAGATGCTGCGGGCAGGCGCCTTCGCACTGCAGACAGCTAATACAGGAAGACGCACGCTGTCCGCCTGCAGTTGCCTCGGCATATGCCGCCTTTGCTTCCGCCATCTGTCCGTTTCCAAGCTGTTTGTTCATTGCCGCAAAAATATCCGGAATTGCAATATTCTGCGGGCAGCCCTCGGTGCAGTAATGGCAGGCTGTACAGGGAACCGTTGAATATTTTCCCAAAAGCACCTGCGCCTTTCGGATGATTTCCTGCTCTTCTTCATTTAACGGCTGGAAATTTTTCATATAGGAAAGATTGTCCTTCATCTGCTCGATATTGGACATTCCGGAAAGCACCGTAATGATGCCGTCAAGCGATGCCACGAAGCGGATTGCCCAGGACGCATAGGACATATCCGGATGATATTCCCGGAATAATTCCCGAACCGGCTTCGGCGGATTTGCAAGCGTCCCGCCCTTTACCGGCTCCATTACCACGATGCCCTTATTATGCTTTCTGGCAACCTCGTAATTGGCTCTCGATGTTACCTTCGGGTTCTCCCAGTCCGCATAGTTTATCTGCAACTGTATAAAATCAACCTCAGGATGGTCTTTAAGAATCTGGTCCAGAAGATCCGGACCGGCATGAAAGGAAAAGCCGAAATTTTTTACAAGCCCTGCTGCCTTTTGCTCTTTGACAAAATCCCAAAGCTCGAATTTATCATATTTGCGATAGTTATTTTCCATGAAGGCATGCAGCAGATAGTAATCAAAATATCCGGCGCCGGTGCGCTCCAAGCTTGTGGTGAACTGCTTTTTTGCCATTTTTGCGGTCGGTGCAACGGAAGCATTAATCTTCGTTGCAAGCGTATAGCTGTCCCTCGGATAACGGTCCACGAGCGCTTTTTTCGTCGCGGTCTCGGAGCCCGGATAAACAAAGGCCGTGTCAAAATAGGTGAATCCGGCATCCAGAAACAAATCCACCATTGTCTTAAACTGCTCCACATCGGTCGTGATGCCCTTTCTGGGCAGTCGCATCAGCCCGAATCCAAGCTTCGGTACTTCTTTTCCAAAATAATCTGACATGGCATTTTTCCTTTCTTTGTTCGTTAAAACCGCCACTGCATCCGTATTTAATTGTATTATGATTCGGGGAAAAAGTCACTCATTCAGGTGTGTAGATTCTGTGAAGTGAGGTGTTATTTTACCTTCAGACTGCGAAGATATGCTTTCTGCTCATCCGTAATCCGATAGCTTTCGACCGCTTTCTGAATGGTCTTGTTGTGCGTCCATTTTTCCAGCTTCTGCTCCTCCAGATACGGGATCACCGCATCGTACTGCTTTGCAAGTGCCGTTGCAAAATACCACGCAATCATCATATTTACGTAGTATTCTTCACTCCGGACTGCAGCTACCATCTTCGGATATTTCGTGTCAAAATCATCATCGAGAAAATGCTCCATCAGCATACCGATTCCAAAGCGGATGGTATAGGTTTCCTTCGATTTGATCCAGACCTTTATTTCTTTTAAAAGTTCCGGTTTATGCTTTTTAAAAATCTTCGGCGACATCTGATCACACGTCGCCCAGTTGTCCACATAGGGCAGGAACGCATTCAAAAGCTCCATGCATTTTTCATAATCCTTCATGCCGGATAAAATAAACGCATGCAGTTGATTCTCATCAAAAAATTGATGCGGCAGAGCACTTAAAAACTCATCCAGGTCCTGTCTTTTAAGCAGTTCTTTGGCATAGGAACGAAGTGCCGGAGTGCGGACACCGATGACATTCTCCGGTTCCACTCCCGGGGTCAGTTTTGCGCTGAACGCCGCATATTTTTCATCCCTTAACTTAAATAAATGCTCGCGGATTTCTTCCTGTATACCCATATGGATTGTTCCTCTTTAACATTTCCCTGCTTACCCTTTTTCAGCAGAATTGTTTCCTTTCCGGTTCATAGCAATACTAATCCGTTCCGGAAAATGCGCTCTCCTTAATTTGCCTTCATAGACCGGGCGTTGCGCTCCCGCTCCCATTTTTTCTTTACTTCTTCTGCCTTGGCGATTACCTTTTCCTTCCATTCCTCATCCTCGGCATCCAGTTGGTACGCATCGAAGCCGTACTCTTTTCCGTAGGAGCAGATGACCGACTCATCATCGATATGAAGCGAGATATGATAACGGCTCGGCACCTTCTGCGGCAGAATCTGCGAACTGTGGCTCTGCACCTCCGCTAAATGCCGCTTCGCATTGATGATTCCGTCAAACTTCACGCCATAGCACCAAAAGAGATTTTTGATGTAGGATTCCGAGCGAAACGATGATGTATAAACCCAGACGTCATACCCCATTTTTTGCAGGGAATGGATTAAATCCGGCGTTCCGAGACGTAACCTCTCTATAAAAATTTTGCAAAACGGGAATGGCAGCCGCGGTTCGGTTGAGTGCGTTGTAGGATCCACAAAGAGCACTTCATCCAAATCGAACGACACGCGCATTTTATCCAAGTTATTTTTCTTTGCCATTCTGATCGATTTCTCCCAAAACAGTAATCACGTTCTTTGCCCATTCTTCCTCCGGACCGGTCAGCTCGTATTCCTCGAAATCGCCTGCGCGGCCGCGGGTAACGATAATCATGTTGTTGTCGATGTGCACCGTTTCCGCATACTTGCTTGAAATCATTTTCTCCATTCGTTTTGCACTTTCCATCTCGGCCTTCTGTTTCTTGCCGATACCGGTAATGATTCCGTCGACATATACGGAGTATCCTTTGAAAAATCCCCGAATGTCATCAATCGAATAATACTCGTGCGCATATACCCAGATGTCGTATCCGTTCTTCGCAAGGTAGTAAAAAAGTGCCGGCGTTCCGAGACGGATGCGCTGCTTGTATTTTAAATTGCGCGGGAAGCCAAGCGCCTTTTCGAGATGTGGATAGTCATCGGGGCGGAAAATAACCTCATCGAGATCTAGTGCTACACGCTTGTCGTGCTTGGAATTTTCCAGAATTTTCTGAATGTCGGACTCACTTGCCTGGTTTACGATTTTTACCGGAACCTTCTTGATTCCGACACGCATGGCTGCCGCCCATCTGTGATGTCCGTTCAGGATCAGATAGCCGTCCGGCTGCAATTTTTCCACAATCAGCGGTTCGTCAAAAACCTCCTGACCTGTGGAGATTGCACGGCGGAACTGCTGCTCGTACTCGCCGATGATTTTATAGCTCGGGCCGACCGTATCAAAAGTGAATTCGTCTTCTGCATTCGGATGCAGTTTGCTGCAGGCCATTTTTTTAACAAAGGCCCGCTCTAAAAATCCCGCTTTCACCGGGATGGAGACGCCCTTTTGCGCATTCACGTCTTTTGCGACGAATTCATCAAATTCTGTTTTTGCCATGTTCTTTACGTCCTTCCTTTAGTAAATCGCTTTATGGAACATTCGAATTACTACCTTTCAGCTGCTTAAGAAACATTACCGAAAGCAACTGCTTCGCGCTTATAACAGTAATTTTACTACTTTATTCCCTGAAAAAAAAGCAAAAGAAAAAGAACGGATGCCGTTCTTTTCTAATCCGGCGCGATTTGCTTCCATGCATCGACAAGCCGCTCCACATTCCATGCCGCATTTGCGGGACTGGTGGACGGCAGGCAGACTGCCGGTCTTTGAATCAGCGGTTCGGTATACTGCAGATAATACTTATACGCAGTTTTGCCGTTTACGTAGATTGCCCGGATGTCCGCCGCACTTAAGATGATATTGAGGTCATTCACCGATACATTTCGGATACTCGAATCCGAGGACCCTTCAATGTCACAGCTTTTAATGACATCCCATACCGCAATGTGATTACGAAGCAAAAATGCCTTCTTTTCTTCAATTGCCTTAGGAACCTCCTCATGAAAGATTGCCGCATTTACCTTCCAGAAGCGGTTCTGCGGATGCCCGTAGAAAAAGCCTGCTTCCCTTGATTTCACGGAAGGAAAACTCCCTAATATTAATATTTTCGAGTCGGAATCAAACACCGGCGGAATCGGATGAATTGTCATTTTTTCTCCCTCATTTTTGACATATGGTGACGGGGTTGTTGTGTCATTTTTGCCCCGCGAAATGACACTTGGTGACGGGTTGCCCGCCCCAAAATGACACTTGGTGACGGGGACATTGTGTCATTAATCAAACAAGCTCATCTGCGGATACTTATCGGGCATTTCGTTTATGTAGCGGAAAACCTCATCCGGTCCCGTAAGAATCCCTTTCTCATCACAGGTTTTCTTAAGCAACGCCGTCAATGCTTTATAATTCGGACTCGGCAGCACATACGCATTCCCATAAGTCTGAATATATCTATGCTTCATCCCCGGAAAATGCCGGTCCAGCGCCTCATAATAATATTCCCGGTCGCCTTCCCGAAGCGTCAGTCCCATGCCGAAATCGATAACTCCCTTCACGCCGACCCTGACACACTCCTTCAGAATCGCCGAAACATTTTCCTCCGTGTCATTAATAAAGGGTAAAATCGGCGTCATCCACACAACCGTCGGAATGCTCCTTTCCCGAAGTTTTTCCAAAACCTCAATCCTGCGCTTTGTATTGCAGACATTCGGTTCTAAAATAGCACAAAGTTCATCATCATAGGTTGTCAGCGTCATCTGCACCACACATTTCGTTGACCGGTTGATTTCATCAAGCAGATCAATATCCTGTAAAATACGGTCCGACTTGGTCTGCACCGCTGCCCCGAAACCGTAATGTAAAATGATTTCCAGACATTTCCGGGTCAGCCTTAACTGTTCCTCACAGTGCATATACGGATCGGACATTGCACCGGTTCCGATCATGCATTTTTTCCGCTTCGATTTTAACGCCTTCTCTAAAAGCTCCGGTGCATTCTGCTTTACCTCGATATCCTCAAACGGATGGGTAAAATGATAGCATTTGCTCCTGCTGTCACAGTAAATACAGCCGTGCGAGCAGCCGCGGTAAATATTCATGCCGCACTGCCCGCCGTTCGCTGTCAGTATTCCCTTCGCATCCACAAAATGCATGAATCAATCCTCACAAAGATATTTTTCAATCTTCTGAATCTGTGTATCCGACAAACCACCGCGACGAAGGTAATTTTCGGCGCCTTCCTTCAGATTCAGGGTGTTTAAATCCGTTCCCTTTTCCACTTCACACATGCAGTAGAAGAAATCATTTACATTACCGAGAATTGCCTCGTACTTCTCAGGCTTATCTTCTTCGTTAATGCCGTAATAGTTATCATACGTAATCATATAATCATCGATGATTTCCTGCGGCGTAGCATCCGACAAAGCAAGCATCAGCGCGCAGACAAAGCCGGTTCTGTCCTTTCCTTCGATACAGTGTACCAAAACGGGGCCTTCATTGTCGGTCATTGTATATAACGCTTCAGAAATCGTTTTCGCATACTGATCGGAACGGTAATTCGCATTCATGTCAAGCAGCAGGACATCCCCTCTTGTGTAAAGCGCATCATAATAATCCGAATCAAAATCCGCTTCTTCCTTATGTTCCGCATACTCTTCCTCATTATCCGAAAGATTTAAAACAAAATCGATTCCGTAATCCTCTGCAAAATCGTCCGCATAAGGCGCCCTGTTATGCAAATTATCCGCCGGCGAAGCGGAACGATAGAGAAGTCCCTCTTTCAGCCGTCCGCCCTTCACTTCACGGAAATTCGCAAACACAATCTCCGATTCGTAATCCGCAAGGTCATCCGAATACTGAAACGCATACAGATCCTCCAGATCCTTATATTTTCCCTTCTCATTTAAGGAAACCTCTGCCTTCGAAGAATCCGTCATCTGAAATTCTTCCCAGGTGGGTGTTCCGTAATTTCTGGTAATGAGCACATGCGGATACCCCGAATACCCGCAGGCAAAAATCTCGCCGACCGGTACGTAATATCCGGAAAAGTACGGAATATCTTCTATTTTTACCCCATTGTCAAATTCCACATTGACGCTGTCTCCAAATGCAAATCCAAGCGCATTGAATTCATCTATGGTTAAATCGATAAAAATATTACCGAAATTATCATCCTTTACTACGCCGATTTTTCCGGTGCTCACCTTTGATTCCTTTTTCCCTGTGCATCCGACGAGCAAGCCCGTCATCAGAATCAGACATATAAAAATCGCAGTTACTCTCTTCTTCATCCCTTTGCAAACACCAATACTTTCTTCTCTATAAAATCCACCCTGTCAAATATCCTGGGCTTGAACGTACCTGTCACCCCGACAGAAATATTTTTTTCCTTATTGACGTAAATCACGTTTCCGCCATCCCCGATTGCCGCATAGACTTCCCGGTCCTTATACGGTTTGTACCAAAGATATCCGTAACTCATGTATCCGAACCGCTCTCCGAGTTCCAGATGAGGGGTAAGCATCTCGTTTAAATACGTTTCGGAAACAATGCTTTTCCCGTCCTTTTTCCCGCCGTTTAACACCAGCTCTCCGATTCGTGCCAGATCATATGCCGACAGGCATAATCCCCAGCCGGCCGTAACCGCATCCTTCGGATCCGAATACCACTCATGCTTTCTCGGAGACTTGTTCATCAGATAATCAAACTGGTCTTCCTTACTGCTGTCTCCGTGATTCCTGACTTCCGGAATTTCCAGAGGAAGAAACAGATTCCGGTTTGCAAAATCGATGCATTTCCCGCCCGTTGCATTCTCTAAAATCCCGACCATAATCTGAATCCCCAGACTGGCGTACTTAAATTCCCCGGTGATTCCGGATCTCCCGCCCAGAAAATCAAGTGCCGCTTTTGTCCAGTCATCCGAGGTACAGACCTTTGTCCACGGTTCACTTTTGTACTTATAGGGCGCCGTCATCGTAAGCAGATGTTTTATCGTAACATCATAAATCGTTTTCTCGCCCTTTTTCACCGGATAATCCGGGAAAAATTCCAGCACCTTCTGATCCACACTTTTTATTGCCCCCCGGTCAATTGCAATGCCGGTCAGCAGCGATACAACGCCCTTTGTTACGGACGCAATATGCATTGCATCATCCGTTTTAAAGCCATGCCAGCAGTCCTCGTAAATGCATTTTCCGTTCTGCAATGCATAAATCTGACAGATATTACTCTCATTTCCGGAAGTTCTTTCTATGTATTCATGCAGCGTTTCTTTGTTCACCTGAAGCCTCCTTATACTCATTTCGAATACTCAACAATGGTCAAAGGGGACGGGGATGTTGTGTCATTTTTACTTTTCACAGTTTACCGACCGCACCGTTTTGCCTTCCCTCTCCCGCTATTTTTACTTTAACATTTTCTTAGCTTTACTACACCACTTTAAATATGCTTCATAGGTCTCCACGCCAAACGATGCCGTCAGATAGTAATACAAATGGTCGTCGTTGTCGAGGCAATCCTCCAGCGATTTGCAGAGCATTTTCAATACCCCTAAATCCTGCCTTACCTTCTCCTCAAAAACTTCGATATTATGAATTGCCGTGCCCCTGTCCGCACCGCCCCCGAAAAAGAGTTTCAGCAATGATTCATATCGCAGTTCGTTACTTGCCTGATCCTCTTTCAGCCACTCTTTCAGCGCCTTTTTTCCCTGCGCGGTGATATGATATACGATTTTTTCACGTCCGCCCACCGAAGCACTGGCGCTTTTAATCAGACTTCCTTCTTCCAGTTCCTTTAAGGCCGGGTATATATTTCCGAAGCTCCCGTTCCAGAAAAAACCAATGGAGTTGTCGATTCGTTTTTTCATATCATACCCGGTCATGTCCTCGTGATTTAACAATCCCAGAATTACCATATTGATACGCTTTTCCCTTGCCATAACCGTTCCTTTCTTTAGTCACAATTACCTTAAAACAGTCTCATTCACATATCGGATTACTTCATCCGTTACAAAATAATCTTCATGTTTAATTCCCTCAAATATTTTACATTCGGCATTTGCGTAGCAATCCGCAACTTTCTGCTGTGTCGCTGCACTTAATGTCGTATCCGCATCCGACCCAATCACGGTCACCGGGCAGGTGGTATTCTTTGCATATTGGTCCACGCGGATATTATTCTTTATAAATACCTGCATCGGTCCCCAAAAAATCGGAATAATCTTATTATACAGATCCGCACATGTCCTGTAACCGGAAGCAAGAAGTAAGTGCCCGCAGTCCCTGACACTTGCCAGATACGCCGCCATTCCGCATCCGTAACTGTGTCCGAAGATGTAAAAATCCCTGCCGGGATATTTCTTTGCGGCATAATCATAAAGCTCTTCC
>CACZRH010000064.1 GCA_902783455.1 uncultured Lachnospiraceae bacterium
GCCGGAATATCCTCCTCCTCAATGGTGGTAAGAATCCTTGTAGTAATCTCAGAGCTTTTATATTTCTCCAGTCTTAAGGCCAGATTCATCTCCGCTTCTTCTAAGAGTTTGCGGACGAAACGCCCGTTTCCGTAATCATGCTCTTTGGAAACTGTCTCATAAATCCTGTTAAGCTTCTTCATTGCGGCATCGGTAATTTCCATCTGCTTTTTGGAAAGCATAAGTCTTGTAATCTCACATAACTCATCCACGGAGTAATCCTCAAACCTTACATGGAATGCAATTCTTGAAGACATGCCCGGATTTCTGTCCAAAAATTCCTTCATGGGTTCCGGATATCCTGCAAAAATGACAATCACTTTTTCACGATTATTCTCCATCTCCTGAACGATGGTGTTGATGGCCTCATCCCCATAGCTGTTCTTACGATCATCACAAAGGGAATATGCTTCATCAACAAACAGTACTCCACCCTGTGCCTCTTTGAATTTGGATTTTACAAGGGATGCGGTTTTCCCGACATACTCACTGACTAAATCTGCACGTCCTACTTCGACAAAATTGCCGCTCGGCATGACACGCTCGTCTTTTAAGATTTCGGCAAAGAGTCTTGCTACCGTCGTCTTGGCAGTTCCCGGATTTCCGGTGAATACCATATGGTAAGAAGCCTTATTTACAGGAATTCCTCTGTCCTGATACATTTTATTCATCTTAAAGCTTGCAATCGCTTTTCGGATGATTTCCTTCGCGGAAGCAAGGCCGATTAGCTGCTCCAGTTCTTTTGCGGCGGTGCCGTACTCCCTTTCTTTCAGCAGACCTTCTTCCGGCTCGGCGATGTCTTTTGCATCAATTAAGAAGAGATCTTTCTTTTTAATATTTCCGGTATTTTCTCCTTTCGGAAGAAGTCTGACAGACTGCTTCCGGATGGAATTTTCGAGCATATTTCTTACATATCTGCCGTTTCCGAAATTGTCCAGACAGCACACCTTGGAAAAGATATAACGTGCTCTTTCCACGGCATCAGCAGTTGCCTCAAAGCCACGTTCTTTTACCATTAATTTGAAAATATCAACCAGTTCATCCTCCGTATAATCCGGAAAATCAACCCAGTATGGAACACGGCTTTTCATGCCTTCATTCTGCTCCATGAATTTTTTCATTCTGTCATTGTATCCGGCAAGGATGACAATAACATCATCTCTTTTATTTTCCATTTCCTGAATCAGTACTGTCATGGCACTGTCATGCTTTATGGCATATGCTTCATCAATAAAAAGGACTCCGCCTTTTGCAGCCTCAAATGATTCCGCGATAAACATTGCACCTAAAGCTCCGTCAAGATCCACGCCGCTTCTGACCACAAATGAACCGCTTTTTAAAATTCCCTTTTCTTTTGCAATTCCGGCAAAAAGTCCGGCTACCGTCGTTTTGGCACTTCCCGGATTTCCGGAAAACACCATGTGCATACAGCTGCTCCTAAATTTCACATCGGAACGCAGCTTTCGTTCTTTTTCAACAAGATTGTTTGTAATAATCTCATCAATCTGCTTTTTCACGATTCCAAGACCAATCAGGCTTTGAAGCCTGTCATAGGCAGACTCCGTATTCTCATCCCGATCAAGCAGAAAATCATCCGATATGTCATAGGGAACGTGCATTACCTGCGTACATAAACACCATGCATCAAATTTAGCATATGCATTCATTACATCTGTCTGGGAAAACGTGTTGCCCGGGAAGAGTTTCATAAACTCTCCTGCTTTTTTTGCGTACCCGGCATATTCCGATCTGCCGATTAATCCTTTCAGGTAATTCACTGCATCTTTTCTGTCACCTGTTCCTTCCCGCAGCATTACCGGAATAACGTATTTTTTAATTTGCGAAAGCACCGTGAATGAGAAACCCGGATGGTCCATATTATAGGTAAATACAAAAAGACATTTGTTCCGATAGTTTTTTAAAAGCTTCACGATATATTTCCCTGCCATGTCATACTCGACAGGGTTCTTGCCAAATCGTTCGGTTAAATCAAATACAACAACACCACCGGTATTATTTTCAAGGATTTCCTCAATATGATTATTCGCACGTAAATAGATATCCGGTGCAATACCCCGGATTATTTCCATACGTCTGGAGCTTAAGCGTTTTGCTTTAATCAATTCCTGCATCAGGCTTTCGGTAATATCCTCCGCTGCCTCCTGACTTCTTGCGGAAATCACATAATGAAAAACATTCCCTGATAAATCGGTACTGTTTGCATGGGTACGGATACTCTGAAGTTCCTGGGTAAGGCAGGAATCATAAATCCCGCAGGTTATGGGAGAGCTCTCGGCTATGATTTTTTCTCTGAACTCATAATGAAGATCTTCCCATGTATTCGAATTTCGCACCTCATACAGCCACAGATTCGAAATCTCACTAATCCTGTGAAGTCCTTGCATGTACTCGTGTCTTCTGGATTCTAATATATTATCGAGGAAAGAATACATCGTAATATCCACCGGTTCCGACGGAATCTTCCTGATTTGGAATGTGTCCTTCAGCATACCGGTAATTAAGTCATATACATTCTGATAGCGATCCTTCCTGTCATCATAGGCAAACGATGCCAAAAGAGTATTCTCTTCTTCTCTGTAGATAAAAAAACAGGTGTTGTTTTTCAGATTTTTGTACATATAGGTATTTACCGCACAAATCGTGTTGTCATAACTGTAATCCTTCAGTCTGACTCTGGTTTTTACTTCAATTTCTTCCGTTGTTGTAGCTAATGCAAAGTTGTAGTATCTCATACTATTGCTCCTCTCTTTTGGCAATTTTTAAGTTAACTCTTTCGACAATTCAGTCTGTTACACTTTTCATTATGGCGAAATCAACTTTCAAAATTTTGAATTTTTAGATCTTTTGTGATTTTGTTTTTGAAAGTGTTTGAATCATATCAAATCCGATTCTTGACATGCGTCATAAGTATGTCGTATGATTATATGTCAAAATAATATTAAGTTATACTGTCAGAATTTATTTTGGATTTTGTTGATTTTATGCCGATTTATTGAAAGGAGCAAAGATGCAGGAAAAGAAAACATCAAAAAAGAAACGATCAAAGATGACAAGACAACTCAGCATCTATTATATGCTGATTGAATATACGTTATTGAGTCCGAAAGAGCTGATGATGGAAACGGGCATCACAAACCGTCGTATGCTGGAACGTGATTTAAAAGATCTTCGGGACTGCGGTCTGATTAATGCGCAATATGACCGGCGGATGAAACGCTACTATTTTGAAGATGTATCCTTTGATGAATCCGTTGACGGACCGAGAAGGGCACATCTTTTAAGACTGTACCGGCTGGGAACTTTAATTCGTGAATTAAGTCAGAACGAATACTCCTCTATCGAAGACTATGAAGAAGCTTTAAAAAAATATCAGACGTTAAAAAAAGAAGCAAAAGAAAATACCAAAACCGGACAAAAAGATTTCGTGAAAAGGAAAGAAAAATTGCAGGAAGCCGCAGAAGATGTTGCTTTAAATAAAGATTTTATCAACAAATATGATTTGGTAAAGGAATATTATGAACTGTTTCCGGAAAGCAACGAACGCACAAGACAGCGCGATTTTAAAGAAATCAACTTAATTCCGAATTTCCGGCTGTATTACGACAAACGGCTGAAAAATCATATTTATTACATAATCGGAATTTTGGACGAGGAATAGTCTGTCCGATATCTATTGCATGCTCTGACCGGAACCCAAATCCGATTCGAGAATGGCATAAATTTCTTCCAGTCCCTGCTTGGTCTCGGCGGAAAAAGGAATCAATATTCCTTCCTTCGTCATGCCGAGTCCTTCGCGGACGATTTTTAACTGCTTTTGCAACTGGGAGCGTTTGATTTTATCCGCTTTGGTTGCAATGACAACCGGCTCGAAGCAGGTTGCCACCACCCAGTCATACATCATTTTATCGTTTGCAGACGGCTCGTGGCGGATATCTACAAGCAGAAAAATCTTTCGAAGCTGACGGGAGCGTTTTAAATACCGCTCTATCATTTTTCCCCATTTTTCCTTGGTAGACTGGGAAACCTTGGCATAACCGTATCCGGGCAGGTCTACAAGATAAAATGTATCATTGATATTGTAATAATTAATGGTCTGCGTTTTTCCGGGTTCTCCGCTGACACGCGCATACGCCTTGCGGTTCATCACCGCATTGATTAACGATGATTTGCCTACATTACTCTTTCCCGCAAAAGCAAATTCCGGGAGCGTGTTTTCCGGAAGCGTGGATGTAATTCCCACAACCGTTTCCAAATTGACAGACTTAATAATCATGTTTTATTCCCCATTCAGACTATCTGACAAGCGCCTGCTTTAAAACATCTCCCATTTCTTCCACCGGGATAATGTCCATTCCTTCGATAATCTCTTTATCAAACTCTTCCACGTCTTTTTCGTTTCCTTCCGGAATTAAGACGGTTTTCATGCCGGCACCCTTTGCCGCGAGAAGTTTTTCTTTTAATCCTCCGATTTCCAGAATACGTCCCCGAAGCGTAATTTCACCGGTCATGGCAAGATCCCCTTTCACCGGAATATTGGTTACTGCAGAAAGCAACGCTGTTGCAATTGTAATACCGGCGGATGGTCCGTCCTTCGGTACTGCGCCTTCCGGGATATGAATGTGAACGTCATTTTCCTTAAACAGCTCCGGTCCTACGGAATAGGACGGTGCAACACTTCTGACATAACTCATTGCCGCAAGGCAGGATTCCTTCATTACATCGCCAAGCTGTCCGGTTAAATCCACTTCTCCCTTACCGGGAAGGATGTCCACCTCAATCTCCAGCGTTTCCCCGCCAACCTGTGTCCATGCAAGACCGGTTGCAATCCCGACTTTCGGTTTTCCGGCTTTTTTATCCTTCGAATATTTTTTCTTTCCGAGAAATTCTTCTAAGTTTCTTTCTGTCACGGAGATTTTTTTCTTCTCACCAAGCAGAATCATCTTGGCTACTTTCCGGTTAATCTTTCCGAACATTCTCTCTAAGGAACGTACGCCCGCTTCCTTTGTGTAACAGGATATAATTGTACGGATTGCGCTGTCCGTAATCGAAAGCTGGTTCTTCTTTAAACCGTTGGCCTCAAGCTGCTTCGGCCACAAATGCTCTTTTCCGATATGGAATTTTTCCGTTTCCAGATAGGAAGATAATTCAATTACTTCCATACGGTCTAAAAGCGGCCTCGGAATCTCCTGCGCGGAATTTGCGGTAGCTAAAAACAATACGGGCGATAAATCTACCGGTAAATCCACATAATGATCCATAAAATGGATATTCTGTTCGGAATCCAGAACCTCCAAAAGTGCAGCCGAGGGATCCCCTTTATAATCATTTCCGAGCTTATCCACTTCATCAAGCAAAATCAACGGATTTGCAACCTGTGCATGAAGAAGGGCTTTTACAATTTTTCCGGGCATGGATCCAACATAGGTTCTTCTGTGACCGCGAATTTCCGCCTCATCATGCACACCTCCCAAGCATACCCTTTCATACTTACGGTTCAGGGCACGTGCAACGGATTTCGCAATCGATGTTTTTCCGGTACCCGGCGGTCCGACCAGACAGAGAATCGGCGTATTACCTTTTGTATTTAAGGCACGCACGGCAAGGAATTCCAATACCCGTTCCTTCACATCCGTAAGTCCGTAATGGTCCTCATCCAGAATGCGCGCGGCATTCTCCAAATCCATATTATCTTCGCTTTTTTCTTCCCACGGAATCGAAAGCAGGGTATCCAGATACTGATATCCGACCGCCGCTTCCGAAGCGGAATGCTGCATCCGCTCAAAGCGCTCAATTTCCTTCTCAATGCCTTCCTTGATTTCGTCAGAGGCTTTCAGCTCTTCCAGACGGGCAAGGAACTTATCCGCATCCGATTCGTCATCGTCTCCGAGTTCTTTTTTAATCGCCTTAAGCTGCTCCTTTAAAAAATACTCTTTCCGTTGTTTTCCGGTTGCCTCGGTTACATCCATCGTGATTTTTTCGGATATTTCCCGACGCAGCTTCGCAACTTCCAGCTCTTTAATAAATTCCCGGTATACGCACTCAAACAGACGGTCTTCATTATCCTGTAACAAAAAAGAAAGTCTGGAAATTGCCTGGAACGGAACTTTAGCCATAAGAACCAGCATAAATCCGTAAAGCTCGGTTGTGGTTCTTGCAATATCCAAAAGAGTCTTCGGAATATTGGGCTGATACACGATATATTCGCCCAGAATCTCCGCAAGAATACGAATTCTTGCTTCTTCTTCCTGTCCGGAATATTGGGTACGCTCAATCTCTTTTTCCACAACGTATCCGAGATAGGATCCGTCACTTACCACACGAAGGTCACGAAAAATAATCCTCTTTTTTCCTTCTAAAAGAAGGCGGACATTTCCGTCCGGAAGAGAGACTCTCTGCTTAATGACGGCTGTAACACCTACGGGATAAACGGATTCCGGGCCTGTAATTTTTTCAAGCCCCTCCCGCATGGTTGCTAAAACAACCTCATTCTCCATATTCATAATACTGCGAAAGGCTCCCTCCACATCTTTTGTTTTCAAATCAATGTGGCCAACCATGTCGGGGAGTACAACCAATCCCCGCATGGCGATTACCGGAAGCCTTTTTAATCCTGCTAAATCGCTCATATATTTCCTTTTTATGCCCGTTTTTTCTTATTCTTTCCGGAAGCATCCGCATGAATAACAATCGGCTTCGTCTTTCCCAAAACAGCATCTTTCGTAATAATGCATTTCTCGATTGTTTCATCGGAAGGAATCTCAAACATAACATCCATCATAACCTTTTCCATAATGGAACGGATTCCTCTCGCACCGGTCTTTCTTTCATATGCTTCTGTTGCGATTTCACGAATTGCATCTTCCTCAAATTCCAGTTCCACGTCATCCAGCTCGAAAAGCGCTTTATACTGCTTTACCATTGCATTCTTCGGTTCTTTGATGATTCGAACCAGCGCATCCACATCGAGACCTTCGAGTGATACGGAAACCGGTACACGGCCGATAAATTCCGGAATCAGACCGTATTTGATAAAATCCTGGGGTGCCACTTCTTTTAACAGTTCTCCAAGCGCCTTATCCGAGGTTTTTGCAAGAATCGAATTAAATCCGATGGATTTCTGGTTTAATCTTGCTTCGATGATTTTTTCCAGTCCGTCAAATGCACCGCCGCAGATAAACAGAATGTTTGTGGTATCAATGGGAATCAGCTCCTGCTGCGGATGTTTTCTTCCACCCTGCGGAGGAACGGATGCATTGGTTCCTTCGATAATTTTTAATAATGCCTGCTGCACTCCCTCTCCGGATACATCCCTTGTAATAGAAACATTTTCGCTTTTCTTGGTAATTTTATCTATTTCATCGATATAAACGATACCGTACTGTGCACGGTCCACATCGTAATCTGCAGCCTGAATGAGCTTCAGAAGAATATTCTCGACATCTTCACCGACATATCCGGCCTCGGTTAACGTAGTCGCATCCGCAATCGCGAACGGTACGTTGATGATTTTGGCCAGCGTCTGTGCAAGATAGGTTTTACCGGAACCGGTCGGTCCCACCATAATGATATTGCTCTTTTGCAATTCCACATCGAGACTCGAGGGTGCCATAACACGCTTATAATGGTTATATACAGCAACTGAAAGAACTTTCTTCGCTTCTTCCTGTCCGATGACGTAATTATCCAAAAATTCCTTGATTTCAACCGGCTTTAAAAGATTGATATCCTTTTCGCCATCCGAATAATCCTCATCATCATGATAGTATTTGTCATTGCCGCCGACTATTAAGGAACACATATCGACGCATTCATCGCAGATATACAGTCCGTCGGGACCGGCAATCATTTTATTCACCTGATCCTGCGTCTTTCCGCAGAAGGAACACCGAATCTTATCATTGTTTTTCTTAGACATTGTTGGAAACCTTTCCGTTTTCTTTTGTACGCGGGTATGCGTGCACATATAAAAGGGAAACACGGCAACCCGTTACAGCTGCCGTGAATCCTTATGCATTCATTATCATTCTTTCGGGCGTGATGTAATTACACTGTCAATCAGTCCGTATTTTGCCGCTTCTTCAGCCGTCATCCAGTTATCGCGGTCGGTATCCTTCGCGATTACATCATAGGGCTGGCCCGTTTTCTCGGCAAGAATTGTATTCAGTTTTTCTTTGGTATGAATAATGTGTTTCGCCGCAATTTCAATTTCCGTAGCCTGGCCCTGTGCACCGCCTAAAGGCTGATGAATCATGATTTCCGCATTGGGAAGTGCCATTCTCTTTCCCTTTGTTCCGCCGGCTAAAAGGAATGCTCCCATGGAAGCTGCCATGCCGATGCAGATTGTGGAAACATCGCACTTGATATACTGCATGGTATCATAGATTGCCATTCCTGCGGAAACAGATCCGCCGGGACTGTTGATATAAAGCTGAACATCCTTTTCAGGATCTTCCGCCTCCAGGAAGAGAAGCTGTGCAACAACAATGCTGGCGGATAAATCCGTAACTTCTTCTCCGAGGAATATAATACGGTCTTTTAAAAGTCTGGAGTAAATATCGTAGGAACGTTCTCCGTGACTGGTCTGTTCAATGACATAAGGAATTAAACTCATGCCTGCCTCCTTTTAATTTCTGATACTGTAACCTAATTCTTATACTTTAACGCTGACATTTTATTTATTTTTCAACTGCTTTCTCGGTAACAAAGGTAATTGCTTTCTGAATTGCAATATCCTTCTTGAATTCCTTGATTCTTTCTTCATCCATGAACTCATTCTTTACCTTATCGAATTCCAGGCCGTACTGGTCTGCAATCTTTTTGATTTCGGCATCCAGCTCTTCCTCGGTAACTTCAATTTTTTCCGCATCAACGATTGCTTCACATACAAGTCTGGTCTTGATTCTGCGGTCTGCCTGCTCTTTTACCTGTTCCATCATCTGCTCTTCATTTGTGCCGGTATACATGTAATACTGATCGATATTCATGCCCTGCATCTGAAGTCTCTGTGAGAAATCGTTAACGATGGATCTCTGCTCGGTCTTTAACATTGCTTCCGGAATATCCATCTTTGCATCTTCGATAATCGCTGCAATTACGGCATCTTCCTTCTTGGTCTTAGCTTCGTCAGTCTTCTGCTCTTTTAAATGATCTTCCACACTCTTCTTATATTCTTCGAAGGTATCGTAATCACTTACTTCGGAAGCAAAATCATCGTCAAGTTCCGGAAGTTCGTTTACTTTGATGCCGTTGATTTTTACCTTAAATAATGCCGGCTTGCCCTTTAATTCTTCTGCATGATAATTCTCCGGGAAAGTAACGTTTACATCCAGTTCATCACCGATGGACTTGCCGATTAACTGCTCCTCAAAGGTATCGATAAAGGAATGGGAACCGATGGTTAAATCAAAATTCTCGCCCTTTCCGCCTTCAAATGCCACATCATCCACAAACCCTTCGAAATCGATATTTACAACGTCATCATTCTGAACCGGTCTGTCATCCACGGTAATGATACGAACGGCATTCTTGCGCTCTTTCTCAATCTGCTCATTGATTTCTTCTTCGGAAACCTCAACAACGGGTTTCTCAACTTCAACGCCGAGATATTTACCAAGTGTAACTTCCGGTTTCAGGGCAACCTCTGCGGTAAAAATGAATTCCTTACCTTCTTCTGCCTGAGTTACGTCGATGGTCGGAGTGGAAACAATTTCTTCCTCGCATTCATTAAATGCTTTCTCATAAGCATCCGGAATAATGATATTTGCAGCTTCTTCATAGAAAAATCCCTTGCCGTACATCTTCTCAATCATGTTACGGGGAACCTTTCCGGCACGGAATCCCGGAATGCTGATCTTTTTCTTATTCTTGTTATAAGCGGCCTCAATCGCTTTCTTGAACTCCTCAGCACTTACCTCGATGGTAAGCTTTGCCATACCGCCATCCAACTTCTCAACCTTTAAACTCATTTTTTAAAAATCTCCTTTCGTGTTTCACTAAGCTTCAATAAATCGAAACCGTAGCGTTTAATACTATATCATAATCCCTGTTTACTCACAAGGTTTTTACCTGTCTTTGGCATGCAACTCATAGTTGTATTCTGCTTTGTTTTTCTTTATGAAATCCGATTTTTTACTCCTGCTCCATCATTTCGGGCGGACCGTAAATCGGCTCCGGCAAATTCTCATTGGCGTTAAAATCCTCATCCGGCTCTTCTTCCGGAGCAGCCGACGGATCCAGCATTTCAGGCGGACCGTACACTTCTTCCAGCTCATTTTGCGCCGGGTCGAACATTTCAGGCGGACCGTATACGCACTCAATCTCATTGTTAACCGGATTAAAATCTCCGTTTCCGATATGGTAAATCGTACTTGCGGAAGTACAAAGAATCAACAGTGCAATCATTCCGACTCCGAGAACCAGTGCCAGAAGCGTCCACCAGCCACTTCTTCCGGAATCCCTTAAACGTCTTATCGTCAAAGCAATCCACGGCAGAATGGAAAGCGTCAGATATCCAATCAGCACAAATGCCGCAAGACTGAAGAATAATCCTCCCTTTTCCACAAGCAGGGAACAAAATAGAAGTCCGGCTGCAAGCAGGGCAACCACTACATGCAGAATAAACGGATACCAGTACTGTTTTCTGTTTGAAACACCGGAATAATCAAAAATCCCGGACCACATCTGTGCATATGCACCGAAAAAAGTTGTTTCATTTTCCATAAAATCATATCCTCCTTAAGTAAGGGATATTCTGTTTCTCCAATTTTTAATTCCTTCAAAAAAAGAAAATGGCACATCAATGGAACAGCGATCCGTAGATGGAAAAGAATTCCGCCGTATGAACGGTATCATCCTTCACGGAATGAATCAGCTTCCATGCATCTTCATTCAAATTTCCGGTACGCTCACCAAGAAATTCATTGTATTCTTTTTCAAATGCCTCATTTCTCTTTTTATTCAGAATTGCAAGCTTGTTTTGGTCGGTTTCATCGCGGTCAAACATATTGTCGCAGCGAATAATGTAATAGCCGTCCGGCGTTTCCACGATTCCCGAAATCTCATCCGTTGCCAGTCCGAATGCCGCTTCTTCATAGGTCGGATCCGTTTCTCCGCGCCGGAAAAGAAAACTGCTTTTCTCGTCTTCATTATACTGGATTGCAAGTTCATCGAACTTTTCACCGTCAAACAGTTTATTTAACACTTCTTCCGCCCGGGCATATGCCTCTTCCCGCTCTTTTTCGTCATAAGACACTCGGTTTCCGGAAGAATCCACATAATAGGTCTTAATCAGAATATGCGATACGGTAATGGTTCTTGCCTCATCATCACTGATTTCCGGATTGATGTCCTTAACCAGAAATCCGTAAACGCGGTTCGCAAGTGCATATTCGCGGTACATATTTTCGAAATCCTTTTCCGAAAGATTAAACAGATTCTTTTCTTCCTGGGTCAGACCGCCGTAATACTGTTTTGCGGCAGCCTTTGCCATTTTTTCATCTTCTTTGGAAAGTTCGACTTTTTTCTTTTCCGCAAGCAGGTTCATTACCTTAACCCGGGAAATTCTTGAAAGCACGGTTTCTTTCAATCCGTCCTCAAGCGGTTCTCCGTCCGCCGTCGTCATTTCCCAAATCTGTGAACCATAGGTATTCTCATACATGTTCTGCATGTTTACAAGATATACCATATATTCGGAAACACTGCAGGAGGCTTTATCGATTTTAAAAAGCTCTCCTTCTTCAAAACCCGTAGTTAAAACAATCTTTTTCTGAAAAGAGCAGGCAACGCAGAACATCAGCATCAGCGCTGCCGATACGGCGGCAATTGTTTTCCGAACCGTTTTTCTGTCCATTCGTTACTACTCCGTGATTATCACTTAAGTATCCGACAAATCGCAAATCCGGCTTTCATCGATAATAGAATAAAAGCCGAAAATGCGATTCGTATTTTCCAAAAATTATACGTTTAGTTAAGCGGATACCGATCCGTCAGACCCTGCACGATTTCTCTTGCATAAGGAATCTTTTCCTCGCCGCCCTTAATGACTGCAGCGATTGCTTCCGCTATTTTGTCCATATCCTCCACATTCATGCCACGACTTGTAACGGCAGGGGTTCCGAGACGGATACCGCTGGTTACAAACGGAGACTGGGGATCGTTCGGGATGGTATTCTTGTTGCAGGTAATATGCGCTTCATCCAGCCATTTTTCAACCTGTTTTCCGGTCAGATTATATTTCTTTAAATCAACCAGCATCAGATGATTGTCTGTTCCGCCGGAAACAATGTCGATGTCTCTGGAAAGAAGACCCTTGCAAAGTGCCTGTGCATTATTTACGATATTCTGCTGATATACCTTGAAATCATCGCTCAAAGCTTCTTCAAAGCAGACAGCCTTTGCAGCGATTACATGCATCAAAGGTCCGCCCTGGATTCCGGGGAAAACGGCCTTATTGAAATTATACTTGTCAGCTGCTGCCTGGTTTGCCATAATCATTCCGCCTCTGGGACCTCTTAAGGTCTTGTGCGTTGTAGTGGTTACCACATCCGCATAAGGGAATGGTGAGGGATGAAGGCCCGTTGCCACAAGTCCTGCGATATGTGCGATATCAACCATCATTACCGCATCCACTTTGTCGCAGATTTCACGGATACGCTTGAAATCAATGGTTCTTGCGTATGCACTTGCACCGGAAATAATCATTTTGGGTTTGCACTCAAGTGCAAGTTCTTCCATTTTATCGTAATCAAGGAATCCGTCATCATTCACGCCGTAAGGAACAACCTTAAAATATTTGCCGGACATGTTTGCCGGTGAACCATGTGTCAAGTGTCCGCCGTGATCAAGATTCATACCCATAATTGTATCGCCGGGATTTAAAACCGCAAACTGAACTGCCATGTTAGCCTGCGCACCGGAATGGGGCTGAACATTAACATAATCGCAGCCGAAGAGTTTCTTTGCACGTTCTCTTGCAAGCTCTTCCACAACGTCTACACAGTCACATCCGCCGTAATATCTTTTTCCGGGATATCCTTCTGCATATTTATTTGTCAGCACGCTTCCCATCGCTGCCATAACCGCTTTGCTGACCCAGTTTTCCGATGCAATCAGCTCAATGTGGGAATTCTGACGTGCCTGTTCATCCAAAATCGCCTGTGCAACTTCGGGATCTGTTTTCTTAATTTCGTCAAATGAATACATGTCTGCCTCCTTGAGTTTCCTTAAATTGGTATAAAACCACAAAAATCTAGAGTAATTTTACCATAAAATGCATATAAAATCCACTTTTTTCTTTATTTTGCAACCATTTTACAACCAAACCTTTCC
>CACZRH010000065.1 GCA_902783455.1 uncultured Lachnospiraceae bacterium
GACGTTTTCTTGCCTGTACGGATCTGATTCTTGCCATCGGTCACAGTGCCAGGGATACCTATGAAATGCTTCATTCCATGAATTTTTCCATGGAACCGAAATCATTTGCCGTCGGTTTCCGGGTAATTCATAAAGCGGATTATATCAATGAATGTCAGTACGGGGAAGGATATAAAACACGATATCCGAATCTTCCGACTGCCTATTATAAACTGGCTTACAATTCCTCTTTCGGAAGAAATGTTTATTCCTTCTGTATGTGTCCGGGCGGTTATGTGGTGAACGCATCCTCGGAAGAGGGAAGACTGGCAATTAACGGAATGAGTAATGCAGCCAGAGACGGAGAGTATTCCAATGCCGCAATGGTAATGAATGTCGGGCCTGACGATTTTGGCGATGACATTCTCTCCGGTATGATTTTTCAGCGAAAGCTCGAGGAGACGGCTTATAAACTCGGGGCAGGATGCATTCCGGTGCAGCTTTACAAGGATTTTGAAAGCACTGTTATAAAAAACCGTTTTGAAGAGGAAGAGCCTCGGAAAGAAGAAAGCAGTTTCCGGAAAGAAGAAAATAGTTTCCTGCCGGAAGAAAACGGCTCGCAAAAGGAAGAGAATACAACATTGGAAGAGTATCAAAATACCGCGATATACGGCTCTTTAAAGAATGCCGATTTAACATCGCTTTTTACGGATTCCATGAATCAGGCCTTTGTCGAAGGAATGCGGCATTTTAACCGGTCCATGACGGGGTATGCGGATGAAAATCCTCTTCTTTGCGGTGTAGAATCCAGGACAAGCGCACCGATTCGGATTCTAAGGGATGAAACCTTGCAGTCCGTTACGGTAGAGGGAATTTATCCCTGCGGGGAAGGAGCCGGTTATGCGGGAGGGATTACATCTGCCGCAATGGACGGCTTAAGATGTGCCGAGGCAGTATACTTAAAAGCATAAAGGGCTCCCGTGCAAATGTGCGGGAGTCTTTTTTGATATTGTAAATATGGCTGAAATTTGATAAAATATAATGTAATTTTTTTGGATTTTCAAGGAGATTTTAACCATGAGTGCGGAAATCGCGAAAAACAGTATTGAAAACATTGAAGAGCAAATCAGGGAAGAGATTCTTACCAAGAAAAGAGTTGTGGTAAAAATCGGTTCCTCATCACTTCAGCATCCGATGACCGGAGCGCTTGATTTAAATAAAATGGAGGTTTTGGTCCGGGAGCTTTGTAATATCAGAAACAGCGGGAAAGAAGTCATTCTCGTTACTTCCGGTGCCATTAGTGTTGGAAAGCGTGCCGTGAATGTGGAAAATCCCAATGAGCATATCGAACTGAAACAGGCCTGTGCGGCAATCGGACAGTCAAGGCTCATGATGGTTTATCAGAAGATTTTTGCGGAGTACAACCAGGTTGCGGCGCAGGTTCTTCTAACCAAGGATATCGTGACCAACCCGGTCAGCCGGAAGAATGCGCACAATACCCTGATGACACTGCTTGAACTGGGTGTAATTCCGGTAGTCAATGAAAACGATACGATTTCCACATTCGAAATTAAATTCGGTGACAACGATACGCTGTCTGCGATTGTGGCTTCTTTAGTGGAAGCGGATCTGCTGATTCTTTTAACTGATATCGACGGGCTTTATACGGATAATCCCAGAACAAATTCCAAAGCGAAATTCATTGATACCGTGGATGTTCTGGATGAAAAAATCATGAAGATGGGCAGCTCTGAAACAGGAAGCAGTGTCGGAACCGGCGGGATGAATACAAAGCTTATGGCAGCGAAAATTGCGACCACATCCGGCGCAGACATGATTATTGCAAACAGTTCGGATATCAGAATTCTTCATCGGATTATGGATGGAAGACATTTCGGAACACTGTTTAAACAGCATAAGGACGATGATTTTGATTTAATCAAAATGATGGAGGAAATTGAAAAACGGGGTTAATGACTGATTAAAACCGTTGATTATAAAGAGGCCGGTTATGCAGGAAGAACGCATAAAAAGAATAAATGAGCTGTATCATCTGTCAAAAGAGCGACCGCTTACCGAAGAAGAATTAAAGGAGCAGGGAATCTTAAGAGCGGAATATTTAAGCCAGATCCGGATGAGCGTAAAAGGGCAGCTTTCACAGGTGACAATCGTGGAATCTGACGGATCCTTAAATCCGCTTCAATCGATTCGCGAAAAAAAAGAAGCTTACCGAAGAACCTGTATGGAAATTCGCGGTAACATAAGCCCGGAGAGAAAAGCTGATGCATCTTCTTTTCTGAAAGGCGAGGTTTTAAAAATCGTCAAAATCCTGAAGGTGAATAAAATCCTTCTGTATGCTTCCAAAGATGAGGAAGTGCCGACGGATGAGACGTTTGAAGCGTTACTTAGTGCAGGATACGAAATCTATTATCCGGTCACAATGAAAGATTCCATATCGTTTTATAAGGTGGAGGATTTATCCTTACTTCAACCCGGCACCTTTGGAGTCAGGGAACCGAAAGCCGAAGAAAAAAATAAGTTTATCTATAATCCGAAAGAGGATTCGGTCCTTATTCTGGTCCCGGGACTGTCATTTGATGATGAGGGAAACCGCATCGGCTACGGGAAAGGCTATTATGACCGGTTTTTAGCGGAGTATGTTTCGGACAGCAGCGTAAAAACGGCAGGAATCTGTTTTGTGGAATGCAAATGTAAAAATGCAGCCGGAAATGCCGGGTTCAAAATACCGACCGATAAAAACGATGTCCGAATGGATTTCGTGATTTATGTATAGAGTTTAGATATAAAAAAAGAGCATAAAAAGTATTTTTAATCAGGGAGAATGCCATGTATCTTGAAGAATTGTGTAAAAAAGCGAAAACCGCGAAATACGAAGTCGCAAAATTAAATACCAGAGAGAAGAATTCCGCGCTCCGTCATATTGCGAAATGTCTGGAAGAGGATGCTCCCGAAATCATTGCGGCGAACGCAATTGATCTCGAGAACGGTGTGAAGAATAATATGAATGCCGGTCTTTTGGACCGTCTGAAATTAACGGAAGAGCGAATCAAAGGAATGTCGGAAGGGATTCGTCAGGTTGCGGACTTGGAAGATCCTGTCGGTGTGATTTTATCCGAATCGAAGCGCCCGAACGGACTGGAGCTTCAGAAAATCACCGTTCCCATGGGTGTTATCGGAATCATCTATGAATCCAGACCGAATGTAACGGCGGATGCTTTTGCACTTTGCTTTAAAGCCGGAAGTGCTGTTATTTTAAAAGGCGGAAAAGATGCCATCAATTCCAATATTGCGGTTGTAAAGAGCATTTCCAGAGGTTTGGCGGAAAGCAATATCACGACGGATGCAATTTCCTTAATTGAGCAGACGGACCGTGAGATTACCACGCAGTTTATGAGAATGAAGGAGTATGTGGATTTGCTGATTCCCCGCGGTGGTGCAGGGCTTATTAAGGCAGTGGTTGAGAATTCTACCATTCCGGTTATTGAAACCGGTACCGGAAACTGCCATATTTTTGTCGATGAATCTGCGGATCAGGACGAAGCAACGGCTATTATTTTTAACGCGAAAACACAGAGAATCGGTGTCTGCAATGCCTGTGAATCCCTTGTGATTCATCAGAATATTGCGGAGGAATTCCTGCCGAAATTATATGCAAAATTAAAAGAAAAGAATGTGGAATTCCGCGGCGATTCGGTAACCTGTGAGGTTCTTCCCGAAGCGAATGCTGCTACGGAAGAGGATTTTTATAAAGAATATCTGGATTACATTCTCTCCGTAAAAGTGGTGTCCGGTGTGGAAGAAGCAATCGATTTTATCAACGAGCATAATACCGGGCATTCCGATGCAATTCTGACGCAGAATAAGGATCATGCGGAAAAATTCCTGCAGGGCGTGGATGCGGCATGTGTTTACGTGAATGCTTCCACCAGATTTACGGATGGTTTTGAATTCGGCTTTGGTGCGGAAATCGGTATTTCCACGCAGAAATTACATGCAAGAGGCCCCATGGGTCTGGAACAGATTGTCAGCTATAAATATCTGATTCGCGGAAACGGTCAGATCAGAGGATAAACAGACTTAGAAACAGAAAGAATCAATTGTGAAAGAAATTTTTGATACCAAAACAGATAAAGAAGAAGTAGCCCGTCAGCTTGGATTTATCGAAGAAGGACGTAAAATTACGGAGGCTTTGAGTGAAAAGCTTGGTAGAAAAGCGAAGGCCTGTGTTGTAACATTCGGCTGTCAGATGAATGCCAGGGATTCCGAAAAAATAACCGGAATTCTTGCAAAGATGGGATTTGAAATGACGGAATCAGAGGACGCCGATTTTGTCTTATACAATACCTGTTCCGTAAGAGATAATGCAAATCAGAAGGTTTATGGGAAATTAGGCGTTTTAAATACCTATAAGAAACGCAATCCGAATATGAAAATTGCACTTTGCGGCTGTATGACTCAGGAAGAATCCGTGATTGAGAAGCTGCAGACTTCCTAT
Source organism: uncultured Lachnospiraceae bacterium (assembly GCA_902783455.1). Lineage (GTDB taxonomy): Bacteria > Bacillota > Clostridia > Lachnospirales > Lachnospiraceae > UBA3766. The sequence continues at coordinate 4,496 of CACZRH010000065.1, forward strand.
CCGTTTGTGGATTTGATTTTCGGAACGCATAATCTCTATAAATTTCCGGAATATTATGTGCTTATGATGCAGCGCGACGGAATGTTTATCGATATCTGGGAATCCACGACAAAGATTGTTGAGGATTTGCCGGTGATTCGCAAATATCCGTTTAAATCCGGTGTTAATATTATGTTCGGTTGTGATAAATTCTGCACCTACTGCATTGTACCCTATGTAAGGGGCAGGGAGCGTTCCAGGGAGCCGGAAGAGATTGTGTGTGAGATTGAAAAACTGGTTGCCGACGGCGTTAAGGAAGTCATGCTCCTTGGTCAGAATGTCAATTCTTACGGCAAAAATCTTGAATCCAAAACTACTTTTCCGGAGCTTCTTAGGATGGTCGAAGCAATCGACGGTCTTGAGCGCATTCGCTTTATGACGCCTTATCCGAGTGATTTCGACGATGACATGATTGCCTGTATGAAGGAATCGAATAAAATTTGCAGGCATATCCATCTGCCGCTTCAATCCGGTTCTTCC
>CACZRH010000066.1 GCA_902783455.1 uncultured Lachnospiraceae bacterium
GAGGGAGATGAAGTCCGTGGCCGGATTCTTCGGACGCAAGGTTTTGCTTGGTATTACCGTGGATGACGTGATGGACAATATGGTTCAGCTTCGTGCAAAATACGGAGACAGGGCAGTACTCCGTACCCTGCATTTTATCAAAGAAAATGAAAGAGTTCGCGAAGGCGTTGCGGCATTAAAGAAAAATAACATATCGAAATTCCTGACCGAAGTACGCGCATCCGGAAAATCATCCTTTGAATATCTGCAGAATGTCTATACTTCTTCGGACGTAACGAAACAGAATGTATCCTTAGCCCTTGCAATCAGCGACATTACACTTTCGGATAACGGTTCGGCATTTCGTGTACACGGCGGCGGATTTGCCGGAACCATCCAGGCGTTTGTGAAAGATAAGGAAGTTGATAAATATAAGCATGCAATGGAAAAGGTTTTCGGGAAGAAGACCTGCCATGTATTAAAGATTCGCAAATACGGCGGAATGCAGGTGTTCTAATGTTAAAACGTTTTGGAGATAAAACGTTCTGGGATACAAGCGTTCCAAGGATAAGGTGTTCTGAAGTGTAAGGAGAACGGATGGATATGGAGAATCTGATCTACGAATTAGTGGAATACGGAAACAGGGAAGGACTGATTGAAAAAGAAGATATCGCTTACCGGATTAATGTTCTGGCTGAGATTTTTGAGATTACGGAGTTTACGGAATCCTATGATTCCTTCCTTAATAAAAATGCCGGCAAGGAAAAGAGAGAAGTGGCGCTCATCCTTTCGGATATTTGCAAAGAAGCGATTGCGCGTGGTATGATAAAAGAGAACAGTATCACGTATCGAGATCTTTTCGATACAAAAGTGATGGGCGCAATCACGCCGCCGCCGAGCGAGGTTCAGCGCAGGTTCAAAGAGTGCTACGAACAGTCCGCGAAGCAGGCAACGGATTACTACTATCATTTTTCCAAAGCAACGAATTACATCCGTACCGACCGCATCGTAAAAGATGAAAAATGGGTGACCGATACGGAGTATGGTCCCATTGATGTTTCTATTAATTTAGCGAAACCGGAGAAGGATCCGAAAGCCATTGCGGCAGCAGGACAAATGAAAAAAAGCGGATATCCGGCATGTCTTCTTTGCAGAGAAAATGAAGGATATGCAGGACATGTAAGCCATCCGGCAAGACAGAACCATCGTCTGATCCCGATTACCTTAAACAATGAAGAATACTTTTTGCAGTATTCACCATACGTATACTATAACGAGCATTGTATCGTTTTGAATAAAAATCATATTCCGATGAAAATCGACCGGGAGGTATTTACGAAGCTCTTTGATTTTCTGGATTTGTTCCCACATTATATCGTAGGTTCCAATGCGGATCTGCCGATTGTGGGAGGATCGATTCTAAGTCACGATCATTTCCAGGGCGGAAATTATACCTTCGCAATGGCAAGGGCGAATTATGAATTTAATTTTTCCATTTCGGCGTATCCGGATGTGACGGCCGGAATCATCCGGTGGCCGATGTCGGTAATCCGCTTAAGGAGTGCAAACAGGCAGCAGATTGAAGAGGCATCGAATTATATTCTGGAAAGCTGGAGAAAGTACTCCGATGAGAGCGTTGGAATATTCTGCTGCAGTATTGACCATATTCCGGCTACGGATGCCGGAAATGATGAGGCACAGACAGGAAAAATGATTCCGCATAATACCGTAACACCGATTGCAAGAATGCATGACGGGGAGTACGAAATCGATTTAGTGCTTCGAAATAACAGGACGGATGAGAACCATCCGTGGGGGATTTTTCATCCGACCGCGGATTTGCATCATATCAAGAAAGAAAATATCGGCTTAATCGAAGTCATGGGTCTGGCAATTTTGCCGGCAAGACTGAAAACGGAATTATCGGAACTCGAAGCGAGTATTTCAGCAGTAATCGAGAGTGCAACCGACGAGGATGCCGGAGAGATTATGCGTTTGATTGATGTATGTCTTCGGACAAATGAGTTTACCGAAAAACATGCCGACTGGGCGGAAGAATGGATCCCGAAATACCGGCAGGAGGATTTGAAATCCGGTCACATTCACCAAATTGTGCAGGACGAAGTCGGCAGGGTATTTACGAAAGTGCTGGAATGTGCCGGAGTTTACAAACGCGATGAAGCAGGACAGGCTGCTTTTCGGAGGTTTACCGAAAGCTTGTAGTGATAAAAAGGGGGGCAGGGGTATGGAAAGACTTTATTTAAACAACGACTGGTATTTTAACGAAAATTACAAAGAAGGCATGGAGAAGCCGGATTACAATTATGAGGAAGCCGAGAAGGTAAGGATTCCGCATACGATTCGGGAAGTGCCGCTCCACTATTTTGACGAGCACGAGTATCAGAGAGTTGCGGCATATATTAAGCCGTTCAATGCGCCCGCATCCTGGATGGAGAAGGATGTGTTCCTGACATTTGAAGGGGTCGGACATTCCTTCATTGTGTATATTAACGGGAAAGTGGCCGGCGAACATTTTTGCGGTTACACCGCGCTGACTCTGAATATAAAGGATCTGCTCGATTACGGTCATAACAACCTGATTATGGTGAAAGTTAACAGCAGGGAAGACCAGAACATTCCACCCTTCGGTTTTGTAATCGATTATATGACATTCGGCGGCATCTACCGCGATGTTTATATCGAAGTAAAGGATCCGATTCATATTAAGGATGCTTATGTTTCGGGGGATAAGGACGGCGGAATCCGTCTTGAGGTGGAAACCACGGCTGAGGCAGCGGGGAAAAATCTTGTTGTTTTGGTCGGCGGCGTGAAGCTCGGCTCGGAAGCACTTGAGGCGGACGAAAAGGAGAAAGAGGATTCCTCTGATTCCGGAAAGGACGACAACAAAGCAGAAACGGCTGACGGAAAAGCAGATAAGAAAAAATCCGGAAAGCCGATTCACAAACTGCTTCAGTATGCAATCAGTAATCCGCTTTTGTGGTCGCCGGAGGTGCCGAATCTTTACACTTTGAAGCTTACGATTGAAGATGAATACGGTGTAGTATCCGATGAAAAAGAAATCCGTTTCGGTTTCCGCAGCGCAGAATTTAAGGCGGACGGTTTTTATTTAAACGGTGAAAAATATAAAATCCGCGGCCTTAACCGCCATCAGAGTTACCCCTATGTCGGCTATGCGATGCCGAAGAATCCGCAGAGAAATGATGTTTATATTCTGAAAAAAGAGCTGGGATTAAATGCGGTGCGCACTTCGCATTATCCGCAGTCGCATCATTTTCTGGAAGCCTGTGACGAGATGGGACTTTTGGTATTTACCGAGATTCCGGGCTGGCAGCATATCGGTGATGAAAGCTGGAAATTAAAAGCAATTAAGAATACCGAAGACATGATTCTGCAGTATCGCAATCATACGTCAATTATCCTCTGGGGCGTTCGGATTAATGAATCCGTGGATGACGACGATTTTTACAAACGCACGAATGAGGTGGCGCACAAGCTTGATCCGGTTCGTCAGACCGGCGGTGTAAGATGCTACAAAAAGTCGAGTCTTTTAGAAGACGTATATACATACAATGATTTCGTTCACTGCGGCGGCAATCAGGGCGTGGACAAAAAGAGCGATGTAACCTCCGATATGGGGAAGGGATATCTGGTCAGTGAGTATATGGGCCACATGTTCCCGACCAAGCCGTATGACTGGGAGGAGAAAAGGCTGGAGGATGCGACCCGTCATGCAACGGTTTTAAACGACGTTGCGAAGAATACGGACATTGCGGGATCGTTCGGCTGGTGTATGTTTGATTACAATACGCATAAGGACTTCGGTTCCGGTGACAGGGTATGCTATCACGGAGTCATGGATATGTTCCGGAATCCTAAAATGGCCGCTTATGTTTACGCGGAAATGCAGGACGATACGCCGGTTTTACAGATTTCCTCTTCGATGGATATCGGCGAACATCCGGGATGTAACCGTAACGAGACTTATATTTTTACCAACGCGGATTCCGTAAAGATGTATAAAAATGACCGGCTGATTAAGGAATACGTGCATGACTCGAAAAAATTCCCGTATTTGAAAAACGCGCCGATTCAGATTGATGATTACATCGGCGATGCGCTCAAGGAGGAAAAAATGTCTCCGGCGCAGGAACGTGACGTAAAGATTATTTTAAACGAAGTTGCAAAATTCGGTCTTTATCAGATGACGACCGGTTCAAAATTAAAAGCTGCAAAGCTCATGACCTTCCATCATATGAAGATGACGGATGCGGTGGAGCTTTACAATAAATATATCGGCGACTGGGGCGGAGAGTCCGTAACCTATAAATTCGAAGCGATCAAAGACGGCAAAGTGGTGAAGACGCTGAATATCGCACCGATGAAGGAAGTCCGTTATGAAATTGAAGCGGACCGCCCGGTTTTGAAGGAAATTGAGTCCTATGATGTTGCCTGCGTGCGGATTAGGGCGATTGACGAGAACGGAAACACGCTTTATTACTATAACGACCCGGTTCAGTTAAAAATTGAAGGCGCTGCGGAATTGATTGGTCCGAAGATTGTCGGCATGCAGGGCGGTATGTGCGGAACCTATGTGAGGTCAATCGGAAAAATCGGCAAAGCGACTCTTACGGTATCGGATGCGTATGGGAAGGAACTTGCTGAAGTGGAATTTAAGATTCAGATGGGGCCGTAAGGTAGCCGGATATAGATAAATCCGGAACGGGCGAGAAAAATGACACATTGTCCCCGTCCCCATGTGTCAAAAACGGAGGTTACGAATATGAAACTTGGATTTAAGGAAAAAGCCGCATACGGAATCGGCGCTGTCGGAAAAGACATGGTCTACATGCTTTCCGCGAGCTATATTCTGTATTATTATCAGGACATTATGGGAGTGTCGGCATGGGTGATGGGAGTCATTCTGATGATTGCCCGTGTTTTTGATGCGTTCAATGATCCGCTGATGGGGGCTGTCGTTGCGGGAACCAAGACAAAATGGGGCAAATTCCGGCCCTGGCTTTTTATCGGAACTCTGACAAATGCAATCGTATTGTTTTTCATGTTTGCGGCACCGCCTGCATTAAACGGGAAAGGCATGGCTGCCTATGCGGCTGTTTTTTACATCCTTTGGGGCGTAACCTATACGATGATGGATATTCCATACTGGTCGATGGTTCCGGCATTTACGGAAGGCGGAAAAGACAGAGAAGCGATGAGCGCACTCGGACGTACCTGTGCAGGTGTCGGATCGGCGATTGTTACCATTGTGACGATTCTTTCCGTTAACGCAATCGGACATGTGGCAGTCGGAAAAAGCACAAATAATGTGGAAATCAAACCCACGGCACTTACGGTATATGCAGTGGAACTCGATGAAACATCTACGCCGACCGGAAACGTAAAGACCCTTTCCGGAGCACAGATGATTACTCTTACCGCGGATAAAAAGCTGTTTGAAAATGAGACATCGTTTAATCAGAACAATTCGGAATTTAATCTTCGTTTCGGCACATTCGATGCGATGCCCGAATTTAACGATGAGGATCTGAATAAGGATAATACCAGACTGGATCTTGCAATCAATCCTTCGGACAATTCCGGAATTCTTGCGGTTTATCTGCCGGCAGAGAAGTATGCTTCGTTAAGCGAATCGGACGGCGTGGCAATGGAGCTTTCCTCCACAAAGGAAGTGGAACGTTTGGGATTTAAGTATTTTACACTGATTGTGGCAGTTTTGTTCTTCGTGTTTATCCTGATTACCTGCATTTTTATCAAGGAAAAATCGACGGTCGACGTAAAGAGCGCAAAAATCGGCGATATGTTCAAAGCACTTTTGCAAAACGATCAGGCGATGGCAATGGTTGTGACGATTGTCCTTGTAAACTCTGCAATTTATATCACGTCAAACCTTTTGATTTACTTCTTCAAATATGATCTCGGTGGTTCAAACTGGCAGGGCAATTATACATTGTTTAATACTTTCGGTGGCGGCATGCAGATTTTTGCTATGTGCTTATTCTTTCCGATTCTTCGTAAGTTTTTCAATACGATTAAGATTTTTTACATCTCCGTATTTTCCGCAATCGGGGGATATGTTATCCTTTTGATAATGGCGCTTGGCGGAATTAACAGTGTTTATCCGTTCCTGGTACCGGGATTCTTCATTTTCGCTGCAGTCGGAATTTTAAATGTTTTGGTTACCGTATTTCTGGCGAATACCGTTGATTACGGCGAAATCAAAAATGACCGACGCGATGAGTCCGTCATCTTTTCAATGCAGACTTTCGTTGTAAAGCTTGCTTCCGGTATCGCAGCACTTGTGGCGGCCATCAGTCTGTCGGTATTTTCCATCAGCTCCTCCGATGCAACGTATGAAGCTCTTGACGGATCATTGATTAAAGGTTTGCAAAAATACATAGACGATATCATTGCAAACGGTGCTACGGTGGTTTCAAATTCATCGGTAATCGGACTGCGTTTCGTTATGACGGTTCTTCCGATTGTGGTATTGGTTGTCGGATTCTTCGTATTCAAGGGCAAATACATTTTAACGGATGAGAAGCTTGCGGAGATTTCAAAACAGATTAAGGAAAGAAGGGCGACGCAGGTAACGGAATAAAAGCTGCGGTTTTAGAAATACTATTTAAAATGGTATCCGTGTAAGATACCGATTGGGGGAAATAATGATTCAGGCAAAAGACGGAAAGTTTGTGCTCAGTACCAAGGAGACAACCTATGCGTTTGAAATCCGTGATACGGGGCACGCGGAGCATCTTTACTACGGAAAGAAACTCCGCTTTGACGAAGATTTAAATTCATTCGGCGCCCTGCGCCAGAAGCGCGAATTTCCGGTCGGCAATTCGATTGTATACAGTCAGGACAATCAGGCATTGACGATGGAAGATACCATGCTCGAAATATCCGGTTACGGAAAAGGCGATTTGCGTTCTCCGATGATCAGTCTGGTTTTCGCAGACGGCAGCAGGACGGTCGATTTTATTTATAATACGCATGAAATTTTAAAAGAGATTCCGAAGCGTGCTACGTTACCCGGTTCGTATGATGAAAACGGGGAAGCTGAAGTTTTAAAAATATCCTTTGTGGAACGGGAAGGAATCATTGAAAAAAATTATAAGCTCAGACTGAATATATATTATGTTGTATATGAGAAGGAAAATGTCATCACCAGGTTTGTCGATCTGATTAACAACGGGGATGAGAAGGTGCGGATCGAACGCCTTTTATCCCTTCAGTTAGATATGCCGGATAAAGGATATCACGGAATCTTCTTTGACGGTGCATGGGCACGGGAGATGCACTGTTATCATGTTCCGTTAGGACACGGAATGCATGTAAGCAGGTCCAACACCGGCACAAGTTCAAACCGCGCGAACCCGTTTTTCATGGTATCCAAAGGGGATACAAATGAGGATTCGGGCGAGTGCTACGGATTTAATTTAATCTACAGCGGCAATCATATGGAAGCCGTGGATTCGAATACTTACGGAAAAATCAGAATCCTGTCCGGTATCAACGACGAGGGATTTCATTATATCTTAAAACCCGGCGAGACCTTTGAGGCACCGGAGGCGGTAATGACTTACTCCGAAACGGGCTTTAATCATCTTTCCCATAACATGCATGCATTTGTCAGGGAACATATTGTCCGTGGCGCATGGAAAGGTCAGAATCGGCCGATTCTTCTAAACAGCTGGGAGGCCGCTTATTTTAAATTTGATGAAGCGAAGCTTTTAAAGCTTGCAAAACGTGCCTCGGATGTCGGAATCGAGCTGTTTGTCATGGATGACGGATGGTTCGGAGAACGCGATGATGATACAAAGGCGCTGGGAGACTGGGATGCAAATCCGAAAAAACTTCCGGGCGGCGTAAAGGGTCTGGCGGATAAAATCAACCGGCTCGGTCTTTCCTTCGGTATCTGGGTGGAACCGGAAATGGTGAATACCGACAGCAAACTGTATAAGGAACATCCGGACTGGTGTTTGGTCAATCCCAGACGCGAGCATTCAGAAGGCAGAAACCAGCGGGTTTTGGATTTAAGCCGGAAAGAAGTACGGGATTATATCGTCGAAAAAATGAGCGAGGTGTTCTCATCCGGAAACATTGAATACGTGAAATGGGATATGAACCGTGTGTTCTCGGATATTTATTCCGAAATCTCCATGGAAGAGTATGAAGAGGAGCTGGCAGCATTCCCCAAAGAAGATTTTGATGACAAAAATAAGCAGGCGGCGAAGAATCGTCTGGAAGAAAACTCCGAAGAGCATAATACAGATACAGCTCAAACGGATAAAGAACAATCAGATATAGAACAATCA
>CACZRH010000067.1 GCA_902783455.1 uncultured Lachnospiraceae bacterium
CCTGCAAGCACATCCCCGCTTCCCGCAGTTGCCATTCCGTCATTTCCGGACAGATTATAATAAACGCTCTCCCCGTCCGATACCAGACTGTTTGCACCTTTCCCGACAACAATGGAATGAAATGCATTTGCGGCATTTTTTACCGATGCTTCATAATCCGAAAGAAGCTCCGCCACACTTTCATTCATAAGCCTGGAAAGCTCTCCCGGATGAGGCGTCAGAACCGTTAAATATCTTTTGCTTCGGTTGCATAATAATTTTTTCAGGTTTTCATCGGAAGCAATCAGATTCAATCCGTCCGCATCGATTAAAAGCGGTTTTTCACAACTTTCCAAAACAATTTTAACAATCTGCTTTGCAACCGGTTCCATCGACAATCCGGGACCGAGCACCACGCTGTCTGCACGACTCATCGCATCCTTTAAAGTTTCCGGATCCAAATCATCTTCATAAGCCTGAAGAATCACCTCCGGAAAGGATGTTAAAACGATATCCCGGTTTGCTTTATGCGTATAAAGCTCCACCAACCCTGCTCCGCTTCGAAGCGCTGCACCGGCACAAAGAACCGCCGCACCGGGCATCTTACTGCTTCCTGCAATAACGAAAATTCTGTGAAACGTTCCCTTGTTTCCATCCGCTTTTCTCTTCTTTAATCCTGCTTCGCTTCGTTCAAAGGCAAATCTTTTATTTTCAAGTCCCGGAACGGATAAGGAATCGATTCCGATGGAGGATACATAGATTTTTCCGGCATATTCGTGTCCCGGATAAAGCAAAAGCCCCGGCTTTAAAAAGGAAAAGGTAACCGTACAATCCGCTTTAACTGCAATTTCCATAACCGCACCGGTATCGGTATGAATTCCGGACGGAATGTCAATGCTGAAAACGGTACCTTTTGAATTTTCATTCTTGTTTTCATTCCTGCTTTCAGATTCCGTTGCGTTATCTTTTCTCTTATTTAACCAGGAAACCGCATCATAAAAGGCTCCGCCTACTGCCCTGTTTAATCCGACTCCGAAAAGTGCATCCACGTAAATGTCATATTCTTCATCCGGAAGTTCATTCAGAATCCTTCCTCCGAATCCGGAAAAAAGTCCGGCCTGAAGCTGTACACTTTCTTTGCATTTTTCGACTGAAACCGGCATATATACATCCGCTTTAATTCCGCGGTCCAAAAGATTTCTTGCCGTCGCAAGGCCGTCTCCGCCGCAGTTTCCCGGCCCGGATAAAACAAGTACCTTTTTCCCGGATAACTCTCCGATCCGGTTTACCATGCATTCCACCACCCCCATGGCGGCGCGCTCCATCAAAACACATTGGGGAATTCCGATGTGCTTTATGGCATATTCATCCAGCTTATTCATTTCACCTGCATGGTAGATATACATACGCTTCCCTTTTCAACACCTTTTTAAACAAACGCCGCCTAAAATTCTTTTTATTATTCCAAATCTTCGCCGCGGCTTAACTTATAGGAAAGCTTCATTAAGCTTTCCGAAAGATGGACATTTTCCACTATCACGCTGTCAGGAAGTTCCAAATCGACATGGGCAAAATTCCAGATTCCTTTAATTCCCGCATCCACTAAGTTTCCGACAACCTCGGTAGCCCCTGCCTTCGGAAGCGTCAGTACGGCAATTTCAATATCATGTTTTTTTACAAATTCTGCAGCCAGCGAAATATCCTCGATTTCCATATCACGGACTTTCTTTCCGATCAGTTCCGGGTTTTTATCAAAAATTCCGAGAATCAGAAATCCTCTTCTTTCAAAATTCATATAATTCGCCAGTGCCTGTCCGAGATTTCCGGCGCCGACAATAATCAGGGTATGTTTGTGATCAAGGCCTATGATTTTTGCAATCTCATCATACAGATATCCGACATTATATCCGTATCCCTGTTGTCCAAATCCGCCAAAATGATTCAGATCCTGACGAATCTGGGACGCTGTCACTTTCATACGCTCGCTCAGTTCATTAGAAGAGATCCGTTCAATCCCCTCTTCCAATAATTCGCCTAAATATCGATAATAACGCGGTAAACGCTTGATGACTGCTCTTGATATTTCCTTATGTTCCATCTTTTCCTCATTCCGGATCCCCAAACATAGGATCGATCCTCTCTCCAATGTTTTTCTTTGCTTCAGCAAAATCCATTGCTTCTCCATTCAAGCTGTAAAACACGCCAAAGACAAACAAATTATATCAATTTGACAAATAAATGTCAATCTATGTTTGTGCATTCAGAAAACGGTAGTCAAACCAGCCCAAACATGGTATGATACTGATAAAGCATTTTTGCAAACGATCACTTAGATTCCTTTTTGCAATCTAAA
>CACZRH010000068.1 GCA_902783455.1 uncultured Lachnospiraceae bacterium
AGACGATGAATGCCGACATCAATTACAACCGCACCCTCTTTTACATATTCCGATGTAATCATCCGGGGTTTTCCGATTGCAACAATTAAAATATCCGCACGCTTTGCTACGTCTTGCAGATTCTTTGTTCTGGAATGGCAGACAGTAACGGTCGCATTTTCCCGGAGCATCAGAAGTGACATCGGTTTTCCGACAATATTGCTTCTTCCGATAATCACGCACTCTTTACCTTCGATTTCGACATTGCTTCTTTTCAGCAATTCAATTACACCTGCAGGTGTACAGGAAACAAATCCGGGCTGACCGATGCAAAGCGCCCCGACGCTCTGCGGATGAAATCCGTCCACGTCTTTTTTAGGTGAAATCGCCTTTATTACGGCATCTTCATCAATATGGCCCGGGAGCGGCAACTGAACTAAAATACCGTTTACGGTATCATCCTCATTTAGCTTCCTGATTAATGCTAATAGTTCATCCTGCGTCGTGCTCTCCGGCAATTCATAAGAAAGAGATTTGATCCCGATAAATTCGCACGCTTTCTTTTTGTTATTCACATACACCGTGGAAGCAGGATCTTCTCCGACAAGAATTACCGCCAGAGCGGGAACAATTCCCTGCTCTTTTAATGCGGCTGCTTTTTCCTTTAATTCTTCTTTTATTGCAGTTGATATTGCTTTTCCGTCAATTAACTGATACATTATTTCTCCAATTCCTTTTGTCTTTCTATCAGAACAATCCCGTAATCTTTCCTTCTTCGTTTACATCAATATTGAGTGCAGCAGGGGCTTTGGGAAGTCCGGGCATTGTCATAATCTGTCCGGTAATCGCAACAACAAAGCCGGCACCGGCTGAAACATATACTTCTCTGACTTCAATATTGTAACCGGTAGGTCTTCCGAGTAATGCAGGATTATCGGATAAGGAATATTGTGTTTTTGCAACGCAAATCGGGAAGCTGCCGAATCCGAGATCTTCAAGTACCTTAAGCTGTTTCTTTGCATTTTCCGAAATATTGACACCGTCCGCACCATAGATTTCCCGTGCGATGGTTTCGATTTTTTCGGTTAAGGAAAGGGAATCCTCATAAATCGGATGATAATGACTTTCCTTGGTTTCGAGTGTATTCAAAACTGCTTTGGCAAGTTCAATTCCGCCTTCGCCACCCTTTTCCCATACTTCGGAAAGAGCAAAATCACATCCTCTTTCCTCACAGAACTGCTTTACAAATGCAGTTTCTGCAGGAGTATCGGTTACAAATGAATTTAATGTAACAACAACCGGAACTCCGTATTTCTGGAGATTCTCAATATGCTTTTCAAGGTTTACGATACCTTTCTTCAAAGCCTCTAAATTCTCGGGAACAAGGTCCGTCTTTGCAACTCCACCATTATACTTTAATGCACGAATCGTTGCAACAAGCACGATTGCATCGGGTTTTAAGCCTGCCATACGGCATTTAATATCAAGGAATTTCTCTGCACCGAGATCCGCACCGAAGCCTGCTTCCGTAATGCAGTAATCAGCCATTTTTAATGCTGCCTTGGTAGCTCTGACGGAATTGCATCCGTGTGCGATATTTGCAAAAGGTCCGCCGTGAACAAGTGCCGGCGTATTCTCAAGAGTCTGAATCAGGTTCGGCTTTAACGCATCCTTAAGTAACGCTGCCATGGAACCGACTGCACCTAAATCCTTTGCGGTAACCGGCTTTCCTTCAAAATTGTACGCAACAATGATTCGTCCAAGACGTGCCTTTAAATCTTCCATATCATCTGCCAGGCAAAGAACCGCCATGATTTCGGAAGCAACGGTAATGCAGAAATGATCCTCTCTTACAACACCGTCCGCTTTTGCACCGAGTCCGATGACCACGTTACGAAGTGCTCTGTCATTCATGTCAAGACATCTTTTCCAAACTACCATTCTGGTATCGATGCCAAGCTGATTGCCCTGCTGAATATGATTATCAAGCATTGCTGCCAGTAAATTATTAGCAGTCGTGATTGCATGGAAATCACCGGTAAAATGAAGGTTTAAATCTTCCATCGGAACAACCTGTGCATAACCGCCGCCGGCTGCGCCGCCCTTAATACCGAAGCAGGGACCTAAGGAAGGCTCACGAAGTGCAATGATTGCCTTTTTGTTTAATTTGGCAAAAGCCTGTCCGAGTCCTACAGTTGTAGTTGTTTTTCCTTCTCCGGCAGGAGTCGGATTAATCGCCGTAACAAGCACGAGCTTACCGTTCGGATTGGACTGGATACGGTTTAAATACTCATCGGTAATTTTTGCTTTGTATTTTCCGTAAAGTTCAAGTTCATCAAATTCAATTCCCAAACTTTCGGCAACCTCTGTAATGGGTTTCATGGTAGCTTCCTGGGCAATCTGGATGTCTGTTTTCATGGCTTCTCCTTTTTCCTTTTAAAATCTTTTATTCAAGTATCTATATCATCCACGACACTGCATTTGGCCGTAAACTTACTCTTAACAGTTTGCATATTTAATGACTGTTACTGCGTCTGCAGATATTCTTCGAATTCTTCGATATTCATCAGAATCCGTCTGGGCTTCGTGCCTTCTTCAGGACCTACAACACCGGCTTCCTCTAACTGATCCATAATCCGGGCAGCTCTGTTGAATCCGATTTTGAAAATTCTCTGAAGCATTCCGATGGAGCCTTTTTCCTTTTCTATTACAAAACGTCCTGCTTC